>DATISV010000502.1:0-1562 GCA_035468505.1 Luteolibacter sp.
CCATCGCCCGCGCCGAAGCGCCAGCCAAAAACAAGCTCACGCTCAAAAAAGGAGCCGTGATTGTGTTCCAAGGCGACTCGATCACCGACGAAGGGCGCAAGAAGGAAATCCTGCTAGCCAACGACAACAAGGCGCTCGGCAAGGGCTATGCCGCGATGATTGCCGGACAGGTGCTGCTTGCACACCCCGGCATGGACCTGAAGTGCTACAACCGCGGCATCAGCGGCAACAAGATCCCCGATCTGGCAGAGCGTTGGGAGCAGGATGCGGTGACCTTGAAACCGGACATCCTGAGCATCCTGGTCGGCATCAACGATCTCTGGCATACCGTTGCGTTTGGTAGCAAATACAAGGGCACCATCGATGACTACGAATCCGGCTACCGCGCCCTGATCGAGCGCTCGCAAAAGGAGATTCCCGGTGTCCGGATCGTGATTTGCGAGCCTTTCACCCTGCGCGACTGGCCGGAGTTCGACCCCTACCGCGCGCGGGCCGGAAAGCTGGCCGATGAGATGAACCTCACCTTCGTCCCATTCCAGTCGCTGTTCGACGAGGCGGTGAAGTCCGCTCCCGCCGAATTCTGGCTGTGGGACGGCATTCATCCAACCGCCGCCGGACACTCCATCATGGCCAACAAGTGGCGCGAGGTGGTGGGAGTCTGAGCAAGCCGTGTTCCGCCATCCTTTTCCCGTTCCACAAACCCGACTTGTGCATTGCCCATGAAAAAATCCGCTCCGGTCCTCGTGACCCTGGTGTTGCTCTCCGATATCGCATTCATTTCACTCAATATCCCGGAACGTGTTTCCTCCAAGCCCAATATCGCCTACCACGCCACAGCGGCCGATTCCGAAGACAGGCAGCGCCTGTCAGATGGACGGCCCGAAACACACCGGCCCGGTCGCCCCACCCCTCTTTCCTGGCGACCGCCGGAGGTATTTGCCAAAGCCGGGGCACCCGCGCCGTCACGCGTGTTTCCACGCGGCATGAACGCCACACGGAGATATCCGGAACCCGTGAACCGCAACATCGAACCGGATCTCTCGTCACGCAGCCCATCGATTCTTGCGAAGTCGCCGCAAGACGGCCGCCTCCACCTGCTGCCGGAGGAAATCGATGAGCACACGCTCGCCGCCGCGCGCATGGTGTTTGATCCCACCTCTCTCGATCGCATCGTGGACGGCACCACTTCGCGCCTGCTCGCCCCCACTCTCACGGACGAAGTGCTGACGCTGGATTTCCAGAACATCAAAACCCGCACCGCCACCACCCACACGCTGCAAGGAAATGTCGCCGGTGAGGAAGCCACCAGCCTCGTCCAAATCGTCTATCACGACGGAATCCTGCACGGCACCGTGATGCGTTATGACAAAAACGAGGAACTCGAATACCGCATCCTCGCCGACGGACACATGATGGTGCGGCAACTGGACCACTCGACCATGACGGGCGGTTGCGGCACCTGCTCGGGCGAAATCATGGCGGATGTGGTGGATGAGGCCTTGATCGGTGGCGACGGAAATGACGACTTCGCCGGCGATCCGCCGGACCCGGTTGCCAATGAC
>DATISV010000503.1:0-3011 GCA_035468505.1 Luteolibacter sp.
ATGACCTTCCACGCCCTTGCGCTGAAGGACGAAGACAACCAAGGGCGCTGGACCAAGCCGTGCGAGAACGGCCCCGACGCCGAAGTGCCGGGATTCCTGGTGAACATGGGGCCCACCGGCGCACGGGGCATTCTCAAGGAGCGCTCTTATGTAGTGAAACACATTTTCCGCAAATCACCGGCAGCCGGTGTCCTGGAACTGGATGACAAGGTGGTGGGTGCCAACGGCAAGAGGTTTTCCGCGCACACTTTCGGCGGAGGCTATCACGGATTGGAGGGCCCCTTGCAGGATCTCGGACTGGCCATCGAGGACAGCGAAGGTGGCGATGGCATATTGAAACTCATGGTCAAACGCGGCGGGGAGAACCTGACAGTGGATGTCCAACTCGAAAATCTCGTCCGCTTTGCCGACAACTTCCAGGTCGATTGCGAAAAAACCGCCATCCTGCGGGAGCGGGCCTACAAATACCTGATGGACCACCCCGGAGAACTCAGTTCCCAGGGACGCTGCGTGGCCACGCTGGCATTGCTCAGCTCGGACGAGCCCCGGGTGCTTGCCGCCGGCAAACGCATGGCCAAGGACTGGAACCATCCCTACGACGACAGCACGTGGTCATGGCACCTCGGCTTCCAAGGCATCACCCTGGCGGAATACCATCTCCTAACAGGCGACAAGTCGGTTTTGAAAACCCTCCGCTCCACCACGGAGCAGCTTCGCCGCGCCCAGTGGCAGGGGGAAATCCGGCATTGGAAGCTCAGCCAGTTCAAACAAGACCTCGACCAGAAGACGCTGGACCGGCACCAGGCACTCTACGCCGGCGGCTTCGGCCATGCTCCCTATCACGAAATCGTTACGCGCGGCGGCGGCGGTTACGGTCCGATGCAGTGGCCCACCGCCCTGGCCATCATGACCTGGCAGCTTGGCAGGCAGTGTGGCATCGAACCGGAACATCCGGGCATCGAGGAGGGTTTCAACTTTTTTGAAAACGGCACCACCAAGGCCGGCCGCATCGCCTATGGCGGCGAGTTCACTCTCAACAACGGTCCAGTGGACACCGCCGGATGGCAGGCGAACACTCAAAACGGTTTTTCGCACAAGTCCGGTCTCGGATATCTCGTTTACAAGCTGTCACCGGACCGCACGGATGCCGGCAGGAGAATGAAACTGCATCTCTCCAACATCGACGCCGCCTACAAGGACATGACCGACGGTCACGCATGCGCGCTGATGGGATTCACATGGGGCCTGGCGGGCGTCTATGCCTCCGATGACGCAAGGCTCAAGAAGAAGATCGGCAACTACTACAAGGCCTGGTTCAACCTGGCACGCTGCAATGGCAGCGACTCCTATGTCATCCTTCCCGGCCGTGACTACGCGGACTATTCGTATTACCGCGACAACATCCGCAACCACACCACGGCGGCGGTCGCGTTCATTTACAGTTTCTCCACACCCAAGCTACGGGTTCACGGAGCTTACGGCGAGAGCGTCCGCAGTGCGCAAGGCAGCCGCCTGGCGCAGCCCGCCTCCGGCCAGCTCCGCGCCTTCCACAACACCGACCGCAGCAAGTCGATCGAAGCCAGCCTGGTGGCGTTCGATCCCGCATCGGGCCGGGTGAAGGTCCGCTTGCGCAATGGCGGCATCCGCGAGCTGCCGCTCGACTCCCTCTCACAGGAGGACCAGGAATACGTGAGGAAGGAAAGCGCCGGCCAACGCTGATTCGCACGGATTGGCATAACGAACGAATATCCGTTATTGCCGCCCGACGGCGTGGCTCCGATTGTGGCCGCATGCAGATCAAGTCCGCGGAATTCATGACCAGCGCGCGCCGGGCGGCGGATTGCCCGGACTGGGCGCATCCGGAATTCGCGCTCATCGGACGCTCGAACGTGGGCAAGTCGTCGCTCGTCAACCTGCTGGCGAAACGTCACTCGCTGGCCAAGGTCTCGGGCACGCCGGGCAAGACGCGGCTGATCAATTTCTTCCTGATGAACGGCGCGTGGTGCCTGGTGGACCTGCCCGGCTACGGCTTCGCGAAAACCTCGAAACACGAAAAATACGACTTCCTGGAAAGCGCCGGCGATTACCTCGAATCGCGCCCGAACCTGCGGCGCGTCTTCGTGCTCATCGACTCGCGCCACCCGCCGCAGCGCATCGATCTCGAGTTCCTCGAATGGCTCGCCGCCACCCGCCGGCCGTTCTCGCTGGTCTTCACCAAGACCGACAAGCAATCGCCGGCGAAAACCACGGCATCGATCGCGCGGTTTCTGGAAACCCTCGCCAACATCGTCGCGGAGCCACCCGAGGCCTTGCGCAGCTCGATCCAGAACCGCGACGGCCGCGCCGAAATCCTGCGCGCGATCCATCGCGAGCTGGGGAAATGAGCAACCGGGCACGGCTTTCCGACATATCCGTGATAGCCAGTGAAAACCCTCCGCCAGCTCATTGTATTCCTTCTCGTGCTCGCCACCGCCGCAGCCGCGCGGCCGTGGACGGATGACGTGATCTACTTCGTGATGACCGATCGGTTTCTCGACGCGGATCCATCCAACAACCAACCCGCCGGCCGCGATGAGGCGCTGCACGATCCGGCGCAGAAGGACATCGGCCGCTATCACGGCGGCGACTTGCGCGGATTGGAAACCGCGCTGCACTCCGGCTATTTCAACGACCTCGGCGTCACCGCGCTGTGGCTCACACCGGTGGTCAAAAACGTCTGGCGCTCCGGCTACGACAGCGGCGGATGGAAATCCGGATATCATGGCTACTGGACGCAGGACTGGCTCGACATCGACCCGCATCTCGCCAGCCGCAAGGCGCTCGACGGCAGCGAATACAGCGACGACGCGGATGGCCGCATGGCGCATTACCGCGACTTTGTGAAACTCGCGAATTCCAAGGACATCAAGATCATCCAGGACGTGGTGCTCAACCATGCCGGCCCGGTGTTTTTCTATGATGACAACGGCAACGGCCGCTTCGATGTACAGACGCGGGAGGAATGGGTTCTG
>DATISV010000504.1:0-4388 GCA_035468505.1 Luteolibacter sp.
GCCTGGGAGTGGATGAAGCACCTCGGCGGCGGTCCCGGCCAGCTCCGCATCCTGCGCAAGCCGGCGCTTTCGCCGCAGGAAATCCTGACGCTCGCCAGCGGCCCCGGTCTTTTCCTCAACGACCCCGACCAAGCGGAGCAATTCCTCGCCTATTGGAGCGCGGACTTCAGTCCGCCCGAGTCAGGCAGGATCGCCGATCCCTGACAGATTCACCGCGCGGCATCGAGCACCGGCGCAAGCGGACCTTCCAGCGGAGTGCCCTTGGTGACATCCGCGAGATGGCTCGCGGCGGCCGGGATGTGCTGGCGGTACCACTCGTCGCCGCGGTTGCGGATGATATTTCCGTAAGCACCCAGCGCCTGCATCAGGCGTTGCGCGGCACACTGATGGAAGAGCGACGTTTCCGGACGCTCGTCGGAAATGTCCTCCCACAGGTCGAGCAGTTGCTCGCGCTCGTCGGCGGAGTGGTTCAGGTAGGGATCGAAAACCAGCGAGGCGAGATCGTATTCCTGGCGTCCGCGGCGCAGGCCCTGGAAATCGATCAGCCAGATCTTGTCGTCGTGGATCATCAGGTTTTGCGACTGGAAATCGCGGTGCACCAGATGGCGCGCCACGGTGCCGAGTTTTTCCGCCATTTCCCGGAACGATCCGTCCCGCCGCAGCGCCGCGGCGTCCATGCCGAGCAGGCCTTCCACGAAGTGCTCGAAGAAATACTCCTGTTCCCAGCGGTAAAGCTCCGCATCGAACGGCGGCATGAGATGCAGGTCCTTCGGCGGGCGCGAATAGAACAGGCGGTCCACCTGCTCGAAGGCCTGGCGGTAAAACGGCAGCCGCTCGGCGAACGGCCGGTCGCGCATGGAGAGCAAGTCCACATCGCCGAGATCCTGCACCAGCGCCACGCGGTAGCGCGGCCGGTCGTGGAGGATTTCCGGCACGCGCAAGCGGGCCTGCTTGAGGAAGCGCGCCAACGGCACAAACTGCTCGTTGTCCTCGCGCTCCTCGGTCCAGTGGATGCCGATGAACGGCTCGCGCAGCGGCGATTTCACCCGCACGACGGTGCGGCCGGACGCGCCGCGCGTGATCGGCTCCAGCGTGATCGACACGCTGGGATCCACTTCGAGAAACTGCCGGGCGGTGGCTAAAATCGCTTCGGTTGGCATCGGCGGGCGCAGACTACGGTGGAAAAATCCCGCCCTGCCAAGGGAAAACCGGGGGTTTTCAGCCACCCGTCACGCGCACGATGGCGAACAGCGCGGACGCAGCGATCGCCGCCAGCGCGAGACCGCCCGCGAGGCGGTCGGTCACGGTAGACGACGGGCGCTGGGGCGAGGACGACTTCGGGAAAACGATGACCGCATACAGCATGCCGGCCAGCAGTCCGCCGGCGTGCGCCGCATTGTCGATGAAACGGAAGCCGATCACCCCGATCACCGCGATGAGCGCCACCCCGGCGAGCAGGCGGCGAGTGGCCGTGCGCGGCACCAGTCGGGCGTGCAGCCACTCGAAGACCAGCAGGAATCCCAGCCAGCCCATCAATCCGCCCGAGGCTCCCACCGACGGGGCTGCCAGAAAGCGCGCGGACGCCTCGCCGCCGACGCACGCGGCGAGCAGGAACACCAGCGGCACATGCGGCCAGCGCGCGAAAACCTCCATCCGCTTTCCAAGATAGAGCAAGGCCGCGGCATTCATCAGGAAATGCACCAGATTGCCGTGCAGCAGCGGCGCGGTGAACAGGCGCCACCACTCGCCGCCGAGGTAGGCCGGTTTCACCAAACCCGCCGCGGCGAGCGAATTTCCCGGCATCATCTGCGCGATCCCCACCGCGCCAATGATGATCAGCAGCAGCCGCGTGGCCGGTGCTTTCTGCAGCGCGAGCCAGGTATCGAAACGCAATGCGGGCACCGCCGCGGCGATATCCTGAGAAGTCCAGCGGCCGAACTCGCGTGTCCGTTTCACCGCCTGATCCCACGGGATGAACGCGAAAATCAGAAACATCAGCAGCGCGATGCCAAGCGACATCGAGTTGAGTATCGCCCGCAACGCGAACAGCAGTCGCTCCACCGCGTCCGCCTGTCGCGGCGCGAGCGCCCAGCCCTGATAGAGCATCCACAGCGTCAGTCCGCCTAACAGAATCCCGAACCAGCGCAGCCGGTCGTGGGCCTCAAGCAGATCGCCCGCCGCCAGCCGCCGCCGCGATTCGAGCACCGCCTCCCCCGCCCCGGCCACTTCCTCGGGCAGCATCATGTGCGGGCGGTCCGGCGTCCATGCCAGCAACAGCCGGGCGTCGCCGTCCTGGCGGATTGCCTCCAGCAATTGTTCGCGAGAGGTGCAGCTTTGCCGCCTGCCCTTGTGATTGACCCAACCCCAACCCTCGGGAGCCGGGGGAAACGCGTCGTCACGCGCCCAGATTGGCAGCGGGCCGGGATCGTCTGCGGTTTCAGTCACCGCAGGAAAGCGTCAGGGTTGCTCCGGATTTTCTTCCGAAGTTTCGACAGCCGGAGTCTCCGGAGCGGTTTCTTCAGTGGTTTCCGTTGTCTCGGTTTCCTCGGGAGCGGGAGTTTCTTCCACTGCAGGGGTTTCTTCAGCCGGAGCTTCCTCCGCGGGAGCATCGCCGGTGGTGGTTTCGTCGGAAGTCGCCGGCTCTTCGGCGGGCAGTTCCTCGCTGAGAGATTTCGGCAGCGCCTCTTCCACAGGTGCGGCCGGCGCGGTTTCCTCTACCTTGGCGGCTTCCTCCTTCGGCTTGAGCAGGCTTTCCTTGCGGTTCTGGTTACCGATCAGGACCGCCAGCGCCAGGCTGATCAGGAAAAACAGCGAAGCCAGATAGACCGTGCCGCGCTGGAGCACATTGGTGGTGCGCGCGCCGAAGACCTGGTCGGTCACACCGCCGCCGAACGCCGCGCCAAGACCCTCCTGCTTCGGACGCTGCATCAGGACGAGCAGGATCAACAACAGGCAGACAACGACAAACACCACCAACAGCAGGTTGATGGAAATGGAGAGCCAATCAATCGCGGCAATTTGCATGGGCGCGGGACTATGGGTGGCCCCCCGCGGCTTGTAAAGAGGCGAGTTTCCCGCGGATTTCCGCAAGAATCGCACGCCGCATCGTCCGGATTTTCTCGTTTCCACCGGGCTGCCCGCGGGTTTGAATCCGCCCGCCATGTGGAAAGGCCGCTTCTCCCAAGACACCTCCTCGCTCGTCCAGAAATTCGGCGAGTCCGTTTCCTACGACTGGCGGCTGTTCCCGCACGACATCGCCGGATCGATCGCCCATGCCCGCGCGCAGAAAAACGCCGGACTGCTGAGCGACGAGGAGTTTTCCAAAATCGAAGCCGGCCTGCTGGAAATCAAGGCGGACATCGTGAGCGGCGATTTCGAGTTCCGGACCTCGCTTGAGGACATCCACATGAACATCGAGTCGGAACTCACCCGCCGCATCGGCCCGGCCGGCGCGAAGCTGCACACCGCCCGCTCGCGCAACGACCAGGTGGCCACAGCCACGCGACTCTACTGCCGCGCGGAAATCGACGGGCTGCTGCTCGAAATCACCGGCCTGCAACTCGCCCTGCTCGACCGCGCGGACAAATACGCCGCCACGGTCATCCCCGGCTACACCCACCTGCAACGCGGCCAGCCGGTCACCGCAGGACATCACTTCCTCGCCTACGTCGAGATGCTCGAGCGCGACAAATCGCGTCTAACGGACTGCCGCAAGCGCCTCAACGTCTCGCCGCTCGGCTCCGGCGCGCTCGCCGGCTCGACCATCAACCTCGACCGCAAGGCGATCGCTTCCGAACTCAGCTTCGCCGACTTCACACATAACTCGATGGACGCCATCGCCGACCGCGACTACATCGCCGAGCTGTTGTTTGTCATATCATTGTGCGGCACTCACCTCTCGCGCCTCAGCGAGGATCTGATCCTGTGGTGCTCCGCGGAGTTCGGTTTCGCCGTTCTATCAGACGCGCACACCACCGGTTCGTCGCTCATGCCGCAGAAGAAAAACCCGGACGTCTGCGAACTCACGCGCGGCAAGACCGGTCGACTCGTCGGCAACCTGATGAATTTGCTCGTCGCCATCAAAGGCCTGCCGCTCACCTACAACCGCGACTTGCAGGAAGACAAGCCGCCGCTCTTCGACTCGGTGGACACGCTGCGCCTGATCCTTGCTGTGAACACGGAAATGATCGCCGCGATGGAATTGCGCGAGGACAAGTGCCGCGCCGCCGCCGCCGATCCCATGCTGCTGGCCACCGACCTCGCCGATTGGCTGGTGAAAAAGGGCGTCCCGTTCCGCCACGCGCACGAACTCGTCGGCAAGGCCGTCGCCCGCGCCATCGAAACGCAAACACCGCTCGACCAAATCGATCTGACCGCCATCGATCCCG
>DATISV010000505.1:0-2339 GCA_035468505.1 Luteolibacter sp.
CCCGCCGCATGGGCGCGCGCCCGCTCGATCCATGCGAAATATTCCGGCAGCTCCGCTTCCAGCATGCGCCAGTCGTCGAACGGCTCCGGCCGCTGCGGCGCGTGATCGGCGATGCCGTATTCAGTGAGCCCCGCGGCGAGCGCGGCATCCACGTATTGCTCCGGCGTGCCCTCCGCATGGCGGCAGAGCGGCGTGTGGGTGTGGTAATCGGCGGGCATGAAACTCGTTCCGGAATGAGGTTGAAGAACCCGGCAAGAAAACACTAGGGTCGCCGCACCGCGCAAGCGCCGCTGTCGCATGAACGACCTTTCCGCAGAGCCCCAGACCGGCAACCACATCGTCCGCCACCTGCTCGACCAACTCCGCCGTCATCCGAAACGCGTCGTTTTTACCGAGGGCGAGGACATCCGCGTGATTCGCGCCGCCGCCCGCCTGGTGCGCGAGGAAGTCGTCGCTCCGATTCTGCTGGGCGACCGCGAACGCATCCGCGCGCTGGCCGCCGCGCACGACGTGCCGATGACCTTCATCCACACCATCGATCCGCCGAAAGCCTCGGACTTCACCTTGTTCTGCCAACGAGTCACCAACATGGCGCGCTATCGCGGCACGCGGCTCGGCAATCCCGCCGACATCGTCGCCCGGCCGCACTACTTCGGCGCCTTGATGGCGCAATACGGCCAGGCCGATGCCATCGTCGGCGGCAACCAGGCATTGCCGGCCGCGTTTTTCCGCGCGCTGCTCCACACCATCAAGCCGATGCCCGACGTGCCGAAAATCTTCGGGGTTTCGATACTCATCGCACCGCATCTCAAGCATGTGGGTGGCTCCGGCATCCTGCTGTTGGCGGACAGCGGCCTGATTCCGAATCCCACCGTCGAGGAACTGTCCGCCATCGCCATCGACACCGGCAAGCTCGCCCTGCACTTCCTGGGACGCAGGCCGCTCGTCGCCATGCTCAGCCACTCCACCAAGGGCAGCGCGACCACTCCGGACGCCCAACGCGTCGCCGCCGCCACCTCGCTGGCCAAGGACTTCGCGGCGCGCAATTTCATCGATATCGGTATCGAAGGCGAAGTGCAGGCCGATGTGGCGGTCGATCCCGCCGCGGCGGAAATCAAGCTGCCCGGTTCCGATGCCCGGCCCACAGCCGACGTGCTGGTTGTCCCCAATCTCGACGCCGCCCACATCTCGCTCAAGCTGCTCGAGCACATGGCCGGAGCCCAATCCTACGGCCGCCTGATCCGCGGTCTCGCGCGTCCCGCCGCCCAGGTCCCGCGCACCGCCACCGAGGAAACGATTTTCGGCACCGCCGCCGCCATCGCCGTGGAGGCCATCAAGTTCCACCAGCTCTACCCGGACGGCGAAGTCTGAGCCGGCCCGTGTCCCCATATTCAGGGACATGACAAATTTCCGGATCCGCCCCATCTTCGCGCTGTCGAGGGGAGAGGTCCCCGGTTTCAAACAGGTTCATGACAGAACACAAGACGGGTCGCGAGGGGTCGCGGCCCTTTTTGTTGGCCGGAACAAGGAGTGCGGGAATGCGGCCCGCACCGGGTCGCCCGGAGTGCGACCCTCCTCAGGCTCAGCGCTTCGGCTGTGCCGCTCACCGGACTCCCCCGACTGCAACCTTGATGCCTCATGATTAATCGACTAGTCTTTCAACATGAGCGCTTCCGAAATCGCCGAACTCTGCGATGCCCTCCCGCCCGACAAGCGCGAAGAGGTGGCCGACTTCGCCCGCTTCCTGCTGGCCCGTCAGCAGGATGAACGCTGGGAGGCGATCCTTGCCGATGCCACGCCACGGCCGCGCTTGGATGCCTTTCTCCGCGAGTCGGCTGCGGAGGCGGACGAAGCGCTCGACCTCAAACGGCTGTGATCTCGCGCGTCCGCCCCAGCTTCTGGCGCGCCTATGATGCGCTCGATCCAAAGGTGAAAGATGCCGCCCGGCGATCCTACCGGCTGTTCATGGAAAACCCCGGTCATCCCTCGCTGCGGTTCAAGAAACTCGCGGGACACGACCGGGTTTGGTCGGTTCGTATCAATGAATCCTTCCGTGCTATCGCCGAGCGCGATGGCGACACGGTGACATGGGTCTGGATTGGTTCCCACAACGACTTCGATAAGCTTTTCGGATGAACCATCATGCAACAAGACCGCCCACCGTTTCTGTCGGCAGTTGATGGGGAGTTGGTGTTTTTCACTGGAAGTGCGGGACTGCGGCCCGCACCGGGTCGCCCGGAGTGCGACCCTCCTCATGCTCAGCGCGCGGGGAATTGGATCTGCCAGGTTTTCCCGGCGGGACCGCTGCCGGTGAAGATCGTGCGGCCTTCGCTGGTGAC
>DATISV010000506.1:0-2754 GCA_035468505.1 Luteolibacter sp.
GAGTTCCGGCACGGAGGCCTGCATGCGGAAGGCCATCTCGTATTGCTGCATGCGCAGCTCGATTTCCGGATCGCCGACATCGGCGAACGAGCGTTGGTTGAGTTTGTTCAGGCCGTCGATCATGGTGCGGCGCGTCTCGCGGTCAATGCCCGGCGTGTCCTTGAGGAACAGCACCGGATCGCCGAGCGAGCGCAGCGCGACGCCCGCGTGGCGTCCGGGCAGGAAACCCGAACTCCACAGCCGCGAGGAAATCGCCTGCACGTTCGAGTAGGGCGAGCTGTGGGTGGCGTGGAGCACCACGAACGACGGCAGTTCCTCGTTCATCGAGCCGAGACCATAGGAAAGCCAGGAGCCGATCGACGCCTTGCCGTTTTGCATCGAGCCGGTGTAGATGAGCTGGTTGGCGGGTTCGTGGTTGATGGCATCGGTGTGCATCGATTTGATGATGCAAAGGTCGTCCACCATCTTGGCATGCCATGGCAGCAGCTCGCTGACCCACGCGCCGGACTGGCCGTGTTGCGCGAACTTGAAAATCGACGGCGCGAGCGGGAACGCGGCCTGGCCGGAAGTCATGCCGGTGAGGCGTTCGCCTTCCTTGGCGAGCCAATCCTTGAGGTCCTCCTTGAAGCGTTTCTGCAGCTCCGGCTTGTAGTCGAACAAATCGATCTGCGAGGGCGCGCCGATCAATGATATATAAATCGCGCGCTTGGCCTTGGGTGCGACGTGCGGCAGCGGATTGCCGAACGCGGCCAGGCTTTCGCCAAGGCTCTGGCGGCCCAGCAAGGTGCCGAGCGCGGCCATGCCGAGACCCATGCCGGACTTGCGGAAAAACTGCCGGCGCGTGTAGGCGGTGTTGTGATGTTCGATGAGCGGGTTCATGGCGCGGAGTTCAGCGGGTGACGGTTTCGTCGAGGTTGAAGATCTGGCTGGCGATGATGGTCCAAGCGGCGAGTTCGGGCGGATCGATGCCTTCGGGCACCGCTGTCTCGCCGGCGGCGATGAGCTTGGCGGCTTCCTCCGGTTTTTCGCGGTAGGTTTTGCCGACCGTCTCCAGCGTTTCGCGGACGATGGCACGTTCGTCATTTTCGAGCGTGCGTGCGAGCAGGCGCGATGTGATGAAATCGATGCGTGCCTCCGGATCGGACGAGTCGCGGATGGCGCGCGCGGCGAGTTCGCGCGAGGCTTCGACGAACTGCGGATCGTTCATCAGGGCCAGCGCCTGCAGCGGCGTGTTGGTGCGTTCGCGGCGGACACAGAACTTCTCGCGGCTCGGGGCGTTGAGGATTTCCATGGTGGCCGGCGGCGCGGTGCGCTTCCAGAAGGTATAGATCGAGCGACGATAGAGCGCTTCGCCGCTGTCTTGTTTGTAATGGCGGGTGTTCGACTGCGGCATCGCCACGGCCTCCCAGATGCCTTCCGGCTGATAGGGTTTCACCGGCGGGCCGCCGACTTTGTCCGACAACAATCCGGAGGCGGCGAGCGCGAGGTCGCGCAGCGGCTCGGCATCCAAGCGCACGCGCGGGGCACGGGAAAGCAGGCGGTTGTGGATGTCGCGTTCGAGTTTCTCCGGCGTCACATCGGCCGACTGGCGGTAAGTCGCGGAAGTCACCATCAGTTTCACCATGTGGCGGTGGTCCCATTTCGAATCGATGAACTCGGCCGCCAGCCAATCGAGCAACAGCGGGTGGCTCTGGCGCGCGCCCATGATGCCGAAGTCGTCGTTGGTCTCGACAATGCCGGTGCCGAAAATCTGATACCACACGCGGTTCATCGTCACGCGTGCCGGCAGCGGGTTGGCGGGATCGTTGAGCCACTTGGCGAGGCTCAGCCGGTTCTTCGGCATGTCCGCAGGCATCGGCGGCAGCACGGCGGGCGTGTCGGGTGTGACGCGCTCGCCCTTGTCGGAATAAACACCGCGGTTGAGCACGTGGGCGAAGGGCTCGGAGTCCTTGTCATCCATCACCAGTGAGACGGAACCTCGGGCGCGCAGTTGCGATTGCTCGGTCTTCAACGGATCAAGCTTCGCCGCGATCTCGCGCGACGTTCCATCGACGTTGGCGATGAAATACTGATAGAGCGTATCGACCTGCTGCTTGCTCCGCTGTTCCGCGGGCAGCGAGACGATGTGGTTGAGCATCGCCGTTTCGGAGATCGTCCTGATTTCCTCCGGCTTGAGCAAGCGGCGATAGAAGCGGAAATCCTGCAGCGCGACCTTGCCGCCGGTGAGCTTGAACTCGCCATTGTTGCGCGAGCCGATTCTTAGCGGCGCGGCGGTCTCGATGTTGCCGCCGACCGTGTTCGGATCGGGACCGGCGGGCACGCGCTTGCCGTCGATGTAGATCGCATGCGCCTGGTGTCCTGAAATCGAGCCGTCGAAGGTGACCATCACATGCTGCCATTTGCCGCGTTCGAGGGCTTTGCCGGCGGTGGTCTTGTTGGCGGCCTTGTCCCACGAATCGATCACATGACTGCCGGGGCGGCCGCCTTCGAGGAACAAGTCCCATCCGCGGCGCGCATCGCCGGACGTCATGCGCGCAACCACCGCGCCGCTCGGACGTCCCTCGATGCGGATGAAGCCGCCGTAGCTCACGCGGTCGCTGCGCGAAAACGATCCGATGTCGCCGAGATCGATGGATGTGTCGTTGATGAGAGGCGCCTTGCCGAGCGGCGCGTCGATGCGCTCCAGCTTCGCTTCCCACTCGCGCGGCTGGCCGTCCACGTTGCCGCGGATCGGCCCTTCGGCATCGGCGAGCG
>DATISV010000507.1:0-2254 GCA_035468505.1 Luteolibacter sp.
GCCGTCCAAGATGCCCGGCTTCAAATGGAAACGTCCCGCCTGACCCCACGCCATGCGCCAAGCCGAAATCTTCAATCTCGCGAAATCATATCCGAACCCGTACGGCGAGCCATTCCATGCGGTGGTGGATTTCAATCTCAACATCGAACGCGGCGAGATGGTCGGTCTCATCGGCCACTCCGGCTGCGGGAAATCCACCGTGCTCACCATGCTCGCCGGGCTCAATGAGATATCGGACGGCGGCGTTGTCGTCGCGGGCCGCGAAATCGACGGAGCGGGGCCGGATCGCGCCGTGGTTTTCCAATCGCCATGCCTCATGCCATGGATGAGCGCGCACGGCAACGTGATGCTCGGCGTGGACAATGTCTATCCGCATGCTTCGAAGGCGGTCCGCCGCCAAATTGCCGAGGCGGCGCTGTGTTCCGTCGGTCTCGCGGATTCCATGCACAAGTATCCGCGTGAAATGTCCGGCGGCATGCAGCAAAGGGTCGGCATCGCACGCGCCATCGCCCTCAAGCCCTCGCTGCTGCT
Source organism: Luteolibacter sp. (assembly GCA_035468505.1). GTDB lineage: Bacteria > Verrucomicrobiota > Verrucomicrobiia > Verrucomicrobiales > Akkermansiaceae > Luteolibacter. The sequence continues at coordinate 532 of DATISV010000507.1, forward strand.
TCTCGACGAACCCTTCGGCCGGCTCGACTCGCTCACCCGCATGGAACTGCAGGATGTCATGTTGGAAATCCTCGACCGCGAGAAAATCACCACCGTTCTCGTCAGCCACGATGTCGATGAAGTCGTCTTCCTCTGCGACCGGGTGGTGATGATGACCAACGGGCCTTCCGCCACCATCGGGGAAATACTCAGCATCGATTTTCCCCGTCCACGCGAGCGCACGGAGGTGATCGACGATCCGCTTTACTACCGTTATCTCGATCACCTCGTATCGTTTCTCACCGAGCGCGCCCATCTCCGCACCAGCCCGCGCCTGCACGACGCATCAAACCTCATGGCTTTCACCGGTGCGAAAGTCGAAGCGCCGACGCAACCCGGCCGGCGCGAGGCGGTGTCCGTGGGATGAATGGCAATCATCATCACATGGCATCCGGATTAATGGCTCGCGACATCCTCGTTCTTACGGTTGGCACGGACGCTGCAAATCCATGTGCGGGAAACCGTTTCCACGCTCATGAAACAAAAACTCATCGTCATCGGCAATGGCATGGTCGGCCACAAGTTCTGCGAGAAGCTGAGCGCCAAGGCCGATAAGGACGCCTTCGACATCGCCGTGTTCGGCGAGGAGCCGCGCGTTGCCTACGACCGTGTCCACCTCAGCGAATACTTCCATCCAGACAAAACCGCCGAGTCGCTCGCGCTGGCCGACCGCGCCTGGTACGAGGAACGCGGCATCCGGTTGATTCTCGGCAAGCGTGTGACCGCCATCGACCGCGCCGCCCGCACTGTCACCGCGGCGGACGGAACCGTCCACCCCTACGACCTACTTGTTCTCGCCACCGGTTCCGCCCCCTTCGTTCCTCCGATTCCGGGAGCGGACAAAAAGGGAGTCTTTGTTTATCGCACCATCGAAGATCTCGATGCGATGAAAGCACATGCCGCATCCGCGAAACGCGGCGCGGTGATCGGTGGCGGCCTGTTGGGCTTGGAAGCCGCAAAAGCCATGCTCGACCTCGGCATCTCCGATACGCAAGTCATCGAATTCGCGCCGCGCCTCATGCCGCGCCAGATCGATGGACGCGGTTCATCGGTGCTTGAGTCCAAACTCGGCACGCTCGGACTCACCATCCGCACCAACACCAACACCTCGCAAATCCTCGGCAACGGCCACATCGAAGGCATGCGCTTCGCCGATGACACGGAAATTCCGGTGGACATGCTCGTGATTTCCGCCGGCATCAAGCCGCGCGACGAACTCGCCCGCGCCGCCGGTCTCGAAGTCGGCCCGCGCGGCGGCATCACGGTGGATTCCACCCTCGCCACTTCCGATCCCGCAATCTTCGCCATCGGCGAATGCGCCCTCCACCAGGGCATGATCTATGGACTCGTCGCCCCGGGATACGAGATGGCCGAGGTGGCGGCCTCGAATCTAACAGGAGGAAGCAAGACCTTCGACGGCTTCGACATGAGCACCAAGCTCAAGCTCATCGGCGTGGATGTCGCCAGTTTCGGCGATCCCTTCGCCGAAGGCTCCGGCTTGCGACGCATCTGCTTCGAAGACACCGCACGCGGCATCTACAAGCGCATCAACATCACCGACGACGGAACGCGCCTGCTCGGCGGCATTCTCGTCGGCGAGGCGAATTCATACAACCTGTTGCTGCAAAACGTCGTCAACCGACTGCCACTGCCTTCGAATCCCGAAGACCTCATCCTCGGCGCG
>DATISV010000508.1:0-20605 GCA_035468505.1 Luteolibacter sp.
ATCCGCGACGGGTGCGATCCAGCATTCCTCCACCGATGGAGCCAGCAATTCGTCGATCCACGCCACCGCCATCGCCCGCTTGTCGGAAAAATGATGGAACAACGCGCCCTTGGTCAGTTCCGCCCGCGTCACGATCGCATCCAACCCGGTGCCGGCGTATCCGTGCCGTGCGAATTCCGCCCCCGCCGCTTCCAGAATCGTGCGCCGGGTCACCGCCGGCTGCTTCCTGCGTGTTCGCATGCCGCGCGTGATACCGACCCCGCGGTATGGACGCAAGAGCGCAATCCGGACCGGGTGCCACCCCTGACCATTCCCGACGCTTGACGCGGAGGCGACTAGGGATTTCATTCTGCCGTGCGCGACGGCACGTTAGCCCGCCGTTCCCGAACCACTCCTTCCCTTGTCACCGTCATGAAGTTCCATCCATCCCTCGGACTCACCGCCGCCCTGAGTTTCGCCGCAGTTTCCTGCTATCCCATCGATTATTACGAGCGGGACAAGGCCAACAGGGGCCCGCAAAAGAAAACCGCCCAGAAAACCGAAACCAAAGAGGACGAACTCCGTAAGAAGCAGGAGGAGGAACTCAAGAAAGCAGGCCAGGAAAACAATCTCCCGCCCGACAACACGACCACGCAGAACACAGCGCCGGGCAACACCACCACCACACCCGGCACGACCGAGCGCCGCACGGATTATCCATTCGCCAACAAGGTGCCCGGCAAGGACGGCTTTGTCTTCAGCCCCTACAACAACAAGGTGGTGGACGTGCGTGACATCCCCAGCGGCACGCTGGTTCAGGACCCCACCTACCCCGCTTCCGAGAAGAAATACTTCCGCGTCCCCTGAGACGGGCAGATGACCGCGGATTTCCCGAACGTCGCCATCCTCGGCAGCGGACTGTTAGGCGGCTCGCTCGCGCTGGCGTTGGAACAACGCGGCACGCGCCCGCGCTTGTGGGCCCGGCGTGAGGAAACCGTAGGCGTCGCCCTCGATGCGGGGATTTCCGGAGCGACCGCCGATCTAACAGAAGCGGTGAATGGTGCGGATCTGATCGTGCTCGCCGTGCCGGTGGGGGCGATGCCCGCATTGGTCTCCAAAGCGCTTGCAAGCGGCTTGCAGCCGGGCTGCATGGTCACCGATGTAGGCAGCGTGAAGGGCATGCCGCACCAGACCATCCCGCCATTGCTCGCGGGCAGCGGTGTGGAATTCATCGGCAGTCATCCGATGGCCGGTTCCGAGCGCAACGGCCTCGATGCCGCCAGCGCCGATCTTTTCCAAGGCGCGGCCTGCCTGCTCACCAACGACGAAAACGTCGCCGCCGACCGCGCCGCCGCTCTGGAGCGATTCTGGCAGGGCGTCGGCTGTCACACCACGTGGTTGGGTGCCGCGGCACACGACGCGCTGGGCGCCCGCATCAGCCACCTGCCGCACATCGTCGCCGCCAGTGCCGCGCGTGTGTGTTTGGAAAACCCGGATGACGGCCGCTTCGGTGGAGGCGGCCTGCGCGACACCACCCGCGTCGCCGCCGGCAATCCGGACATGTGGGCCGAGATCCTCACCGAAAACCGCGCCGCGCTCGTCGAGCCGCTGCGCACCACCATCGACGACCTGCGGGAGATTCTCGCACTGTTAGAGAAAGACGACCTCGCCGCGGTCCGCGAGTGGTTGCTCACCGCCAAGCGTCGCCGCGATCCGCTCAACCCGCCGCGATCCGCCTGACTTTCCCCATATCCCCCACCCTACGCCGTTTTTCATCATGTCGGAATTCCGAGTCACCGCCATCACCAAGCTCCACGCGGAATTCCGCGTACCGGGAGACAAAAGCATGTCGCACCGCGCCGCCATCCTCGGCGGGCTGTCCAACGGCATCTGCACCATCCACAATTTCCTGCCCAGCGAGGACTGCCTCAACACACTCAACGCGATGAAGGCGCTCGGTGCGCGCGTCGAGGTCTTCGACGAACTCGCCGGCCACGGCCCGATCCACATCCGCATCCATGGCCGATCGATGAAGCTCGCAGCGCCCGCCGCGCCGATCGATTGCGGCAACTCGGGCACCGGCATGCGCCTGCTCGCCGGCATGCTCTCAGGGCAGCCGTTCACGTCCGAACTGTTCGGCGACGCCTCGCTTTCCTCGCGCCCGATGGGCCGCATCACCCAGCCGCTCGGCGAAATGGGCGCGGAAATCGAAACGCTCGGCGAAAAACCCGGCTGCGCGCCACTCCGCATCCATCCGGCCAAGCTGAACCCCATCACCTACGAAATGCCCGTCGCCAGCGCGCAGGTGAAAAGCGCCGTGCTGCTCGCCGGGATGTTCGCCGATGGCGTCACCACCGTGATCCAGCCGGCCGAAACGCGCGACCACACCGAGCGCATGCTCGAATCCTTCGGCGTGCCGGTCCAGCGCGACGGCCACGCCATTTCCATCCGCGGCGGACTCGTCCCGCAGGCCTGCGATTTCACCGTGCCGGGCGACATTTCCAGCGCCGCCTTCTGGCTGGTGGCCGCCGCCGCCATGCCCGACTCGCACCTGCTCGTCAAAGACGTGGGCCTCAACCCCACCCGCAACGCCATCCTCAAGGTGCTCGTCCGCATGGGCGCGCATCTAACGGAAATCGTCCACCAGTCCGAGGGCGAACCGATTGGCCACATCGAAATCCACGGCGCGCCTCTCAAGGCCACCACCATTTTCCCCGGCGAGGTGCCGAACCTGATCGATGAAATCCCCGTCATCGCCGTGGCCGCCGCGCTCGCCGAAGGCCGCACCGTGATCCGCAACGCCAAGGAACTGCGCGTGAAGGAAACCGACCGCATCGCCACCGTGGTCAACAACCTGCGCGCCATGGGCGGCGTGGTCGAGGAGTTCGAGGACGGCATGGAAATCGAGGGCGGCCACCCGCTTCACGGCGCGGTCATCGACAGCTTCGGCGACCACCGCATCGCCATGGCCTTCGCCATCGCCGGGCTGTTCGCCAAGGGCGAAACCGTCATCCGCGGCACCGAGTGCATCCACACCTCCTACCCCGGCTTCGGCCACCACCTCGCCGCCGTCCAGCGCGGGTCCGCCGAACCCGGCGATTACGACCTGCCCACCGTGCCCGTCTCACCGACCACTGAAGCCACGGCGAATTATGCCATCGCCATCGACGGACCCGCCGCCTCCGGCAAAAGCACCCTCGCCCGCAGACTCGCCGACCGCCTCGGCCTCGTCATGGTGAACTCCGGCGCGATGTACCGCGCCGTCACCTGGCGTGTTCTGAAGGAACACATCGACCCGCGCGACGCCTCGGCCGTGATCGCCCTGCTCGACCGCATCGAGATCCAGTGCGGCAACCGCGACGATCAATCCACCATCACCATCGACGGCATCGATCCCGGCGACGAACTCCGCAGCGATAGCGTGAACGCCAGCGTCTCCAGCGTTTCCGCCATCCCGGAAGTGCGCAGACGCCTCATCCACCTCCAGCGCGCCTACCTCGAACACTCCAGCGTCGTCATGGAAGGGCGCGACATCGGCTCGGTCGTTTTCCCGGACACCCCCTACAAGCTCTACATCGACGCCGCCGAGCACGTCCGCGCCGCCCGTCGCGGCAACGACGGCGAAACCGACGCCATCGCCCAGCGCGACGCCGCCGACAGCAAACGCAAGACCGCCCCTCTCATCGTCGCCGACGGAGCCACCGTGCTCGACACCTCGGAACTCGACATCGATGCCGCGCTCGAAGCCGCCATCGGCATCCTCCAGCGCCAGGGTCTGGAAACCCTGTAGGCGCATTCGTGAGAATGCGGTCTTTTCGTGAGAATGCGATTTCCCCGCCCCTTGCTCTCCCGCCCGCGCTCTGCGGGCTACGGATGGACAGGCACGAGCGAGCCTACGCTCCTTCAACGGACATGGGCGCGGGCGGATGGCTGATTTTTTCTGGCGATGTCACATGATCCCCCACATCCTCCTTCCAGTTGAATGAACCAGACGAACTACCTCCACCGGATCGCGACCGTTCGCTTGTCGAGGCCTGCCACGACCTCGCGGAACGCTTACGCACAAGTGGATCGAATGGCGAAATCGACGAATGGTCCGTTTACGACGAAAACCTCAGGCGGCTCGTCCAGTGGGCGGAAGAAACAGGATGTTTCTTCGAAAACCTCCAACCGCAGAAACAAGGCGGACGGGAGCATCATCTGACTTTCATCGAGGAAGGGGCGGCTCAAGTTTGTTCTCACTACTGCCGTAATTGTTTGGAAACCCTGTAGGCGCATGCGTGAGAATGCGGGCTTTTCGTGAGAATGCGGTCTTCCCCTCCCGCTCGTTCTCACGAACGCGCCTACATGTTTCTTTACCATTCGACATTTCCGGTTGCCGCATCCCACAGTGGCCGCGCATGGCAGGACTCATCATCGCTCCACGGTCGCGCGTATTCCACGGTCACGACTGGGTTTACGCCACGGAAATCAAGAAAAGCTTCGGCGACCCGCAGCCGGGCGATGTCGTGACGCTCAAGGATTTCCGCGACCGTCCGCTCGGCTCGGCGATCTACAATCCGCAGTCGCAGATCGTGGCCCGCCGCTTCTCGCGCCGCAAACAGGACCTCGACCTCGATTTCTTCCAGCGCCGCATCACCCAGTCGCTCGAATACCGCCGCCGCGCTGGTATCGATGAAACACTGTGCCGCATCGTGTGGAGCGAATCGGACGGCATCCCCGGCCTCATCGTGGACCGCTACGGCCCGCACCTCAGCGTGCAGACACTCACGCTCGCGATGGACCTGCGCCGTGACATCATCCGCGATGCGCTGATCTCCGTCCTGTCGCCAGAATCCATCGTGCTGCGCAACGACTCGCCTGTTAGAAAGGCCGAGGGCATGGAACCGGAAATCGGCATGCTTCACGGCGAAAATCCCGGAGCCTTCCCGGTGCGCGTCAATGGACTGGAATTCGAGGTCGATCTGTTGGACGGACAGAAAACCGGCCTCTACCTCGACCAACTCCAGGCCCACGCCGAAGTGGCGCAACTCGCCAAGGGCAAACGCGTGCTCGACTGCTTCACCAACCAGGGCGGCTTCGCCCTCGCCTGCGCCGCCGCCGGTGCCACCAAGGTCATCGCGGTGGACATCTCATCCGCCGCCTGCGAGGCCGCGCGCCGCAATGCGGAACTCAACAATTTGGAGATCGAAGTGATCGAGCACAACGTCTTCGATTTCCTCAAACACGCGTCGCCGGAATACGATCTCATCGTCCTCGATCCGCCGAGTTTCACCCGCAACAAGAAGACGCTCATGGACGCGATGCGCGGCTACAAGGAGATCCACCTGCGCTCGCTCAAGCTGCTGGAAAAAGGTGGCATCCTCTCCACCTTCTGCTGCTCGCACCACGCCACCCGCGAACTGTTCCTCGACAATCTCGCCGACGCCTCGGTGGACGCGAAAAAGACCCTCCGCCTCACCCACGAACATCGCCAGCGCGCCGACCACCCGATCCTCGTCACCATTCCGGAGACTGGTTATCTCAAGGGTTTTACCGTGGAGGTGATCGCGAGCCGGTGAGCCGGCCCGGTCTTATCCTGAAAGGATTACAGAAGGTAGCCCGGGGTCGAGGAGCCTTAGCGACGACCACCCCGGGTTGGGTGGTCTCTTGAATCCGCACCCTGAAAGGCGTGCCAGAAACGCCGGATGTGCAACGAACATCCGCTCCCTCTGCGACCCGCTGCCGGGGTCGATTTTTCCATTTGCATGGTTCCCCGGGTGTTCGTCGCTATCGCTCCTCGACCCGGGGCAAAACTCTGCGATCCCTGCGGGGATCAAGAATCGAGCTGTTAATGATTAAGGCATCTGCCGCGCGGGTCACGCTTTTGGGCGCAAAAGAGTATTTCCAACCGGCCACGCGGTTGGGCAGTATGGGTGGATCGATGAAGGAAGATTCATCGGAATTCCATCCAACCCCGCAATCCCATGAGTGCATTCAAATACAACCGACTCGACAAGAACGACGCCGCCGTGCTGCTGGTGGACCACCAGACCGGCCTCACCAACCTCGTCCACGATTTCTCGCCGGACGACTACAAGAACAACGTGCTGGCACTCGCAGAAGCCGCTAAATACTTCAAGCTGCCCACCATTCTAACCACCAGCTTCGAGCAGGGACCGAACGGCCCGCTGGTGCCCGAACTCAAGGAGATGTTTCCCGAAGCCCCCTACATCGCCCGCCCCGGCAACATCAACGCGTGGGACAACGAGGACTTCGTTAACGCGGTGAAAGCCACCGGCAAAAAGCAACTCATCATCGCCGGCATTGTCACCGAGGTCTGTGTCGCGTTTCCCGCCCTCTCGGCGCGCGAGGAGGGCTACGAGGTGTTCATCGTCACCGATGCGTCGGGCACCTTCAACAAGACCACCCGCGACGCGGCGTGGGCGCGCATGAACGCCGCCGGCTGCCAGTTGATGACGTGGTTCGGCATGGCCTGCGAACTGCACCGCGACTGGCGCAACGACGTCGAGGGACTCGGCACGCTTTTCTCCAACCACCTGCCGAACTACCGCTGCCTGATCTACAGCCATCTCGCCCACACCCAAAAATGAGCCGACAACTCAATGCATCGGAACTCCGCAACTTGATGGATGAAGCGGGCGACCGGATCATGTTGATTGACGTCCGCTCCGGGGCCGACCATCAGTCCGCGCACATCCCCGGGGCGGTTCACAACTGCGTTTTCGAGATCGCCTTCCCGGAGCGCATGGCGGATATCGCCACACCCGCCGACAACCGCATCCTGTGCGTGTATGGCCATTCCGCGGAAACCCACGAGGCCCGCATGGCGGCGGAGAAACTTGTCCGCGCGGGCTATCCGGAAGTCATCGAATTCCGTGGCGGCATCGAAGAGTGGATCGCGGAAGGAGGAAAAACCGATGGCCAGGCATCCGCACCCGCCAGCGAACCCATCGTGGCGGACGGGCGGCATGACATCGATCTCGCCGAGAGCCACATCGAATGGATCGGTCGCAACCTGCTCAACCGCCACCACGGCACGCTCGGCATCCGCGAGGGACATCTGGAATTCCGCGACGGCCTGCCCACTGGCGGCGAATTCGTCTTCGACATGAATGCCATCACTTGCGCGAACTTGGCCGGCGATCCGTTGCACGATGTGCTGGTGAACCACCTGCGCAGCCACGATTTCTTCGACACGGAAATTCATCCCGAGGCACGGTTCCGCATCCTGTCGTCCCAGCGCATCGGTGATGCCGTGGCGGGCGCCCCCAACCTGCGCATCGAGGGCGAACTCACGCTCAAGGGAACCACCGTGCCGCTCGCCTTTGATGCGGTCGCAGGTCTCACACAGGACGGTCAGCCCGCGGCCCAGGCCGTGTTGTCATTCGACCGCTCGTTGTGGAAAGTGATCGATGGCTCCGCCCGCTTCTTCCGCAACCTGGGCATGCACCTGGTCAACGACCTCATCGAAATTCACCTCAGGATTGTCACAAACGCGCCTTCCGATTCACTCAAAGTCCGGTGAGCCGGCGGCAGGTTTCGTCGTCCACCGGTTCGCAGGAGCGATAGCCTTCGCCCTTGGCGGGGATGGTCATCAGCAGGGCGTCGCGTTCATAGCTGGACGGGAAATCGAGGCCTATCAGCGCACGGCCGATGCGCTCGCCGGACTGGCGGTAGTTGAAATAACACAAACTCGCGTTGCCTCTCACCCGGCTGGAGAGGAAGTCGTGCAGCGCACCGGGGCGCTCGTGGAAGTCGAGACGCAGGAAGAGCGGATGTTTCAACAGATCGCCACGCAGCGGGATGGCGCGGAACAACACATCCTCGGCACCGGACAGGTCCTGCCATTCGTAGCCGGCGGCGGTGAGTTTTTCCGGCATGCCGGAAATTTCCGATTCCTCGTCGGCGGTCAGGGTGAAGACCGGCCAGGCGTCGGTCTCGCTGGTGACGCCGTATTGGAAGTCGGCGATATTGATGCCGGCGAAACAGGTGTCGAGCAGCCGTAACATCGAGCCGGGTTTTTCGGAAACGCGGACGCGCAGCGTGCGGCTGGCCTCGCTGGCCGCACCCACCGATTGCGCGACGTGGCCGAGTTGGAGGAAATCGATGTTCGCACCGCAGAGCACGACGAGCACGCGCTTGCCGGCGAGTTTTTCGCGCTGCCTGAGCACCGCGGCGAGGCCCATCGCGCCGGAGGGTTCGGAAATGCAGCGCAGGCCCTCCCACAGCACGCGCATCGCGTGGCGGACTTCGTCGTTGGTGACCGTTTCGATGCGGTCGAGTGTCTGGCGGCAGACTTCGAACGGCAGTTGTCCCGCCTGGCGCAGCGCGGTGCCGTCGCAGAACAGATCGAGATGATCGAGTTTCACCGGATGGCCGGCTTCGAGCGCCGCCTTCATGGCCGCCTGATCCACGCCCTCCACGCCGATGGCGCGCATGTCCGGCCAATAGGTCTTGAGCCAGGTGGAAACACCCGCCGCGATGCCGCCGCCGCCGATTTGCAGGAAGGCCGCATCGAAGGGGCCGTGACCTGATAGAACCACCTCGTCGGCCAAGGTCCCCTGCCCGGCCATGACTTGCAGGTCGTCGTAAGCATGGATGTAAACCGCGCCGCTTTGCGCCTCGTCTTCGCGCGCGGCGGCAAGCGCGTCGTCGTAACTGTCGCCGGTGAGGCGGATCTCGACGAACTCGCCGCCGTGCTTGAGCACCGCGTCCTGTTTCACCCGCGGCGTGGAGCGCGGCATGTGGATGCGGGCGCGGATGCCGAGGCGGGCGGCGGCCAGCGCGACGCCCTGGGCGTGGTTGCCGGCGGAAGTGGTGACCACGCCGCGTTTCGCCTCGCCGGGGCCGAGCGTGGCCATGCGGTTGCAGGCGCCGCGCCACTTGTAGCATTTGATGGCGGAAACGTCCTCGCGTTTGACCCAGATCTCAGGACCCGGCCCGGGCAGGTCGAGGCGCTCGATGGGTGTGGGTTTGCCGTAATGATAGACCCGCTCGCGGGCCAGCAGGATTTCCTGGCGCAGCTTGTCGAGCAGGGATGGCTGATCGGTCATGCCGGAGTCTGCGACGAGACCTTATCCCCGGCAAGACCCATGAAAGCGCGGATCTTTGCCCCGATCCATCAGGTTTCAAAGTTGACCGCCCACATCAGGTGGACACCATCCCTGCGAATTTGAACCCATGAAACTGCCATGATCATTCCACCTACCTGGTCGCCCCCGGAAGCCATTCGCTCACGCCTCGGCCAGACCACCTACGGACGGCAGCGGGCCATTGCGGAGGACGGCCATCTTTTGCTCGTCCTGCACCAGCCACCGGGCGCGGATGACTCGCGCCGCGAAGGCATTCTGTTTTGGCGGAATCCGGCCGGGGAATGGGAATACAGTCGCGGCACCGCGGGAGCGGGCGCGCTCAAACGCCACGTGCAGACCTACGCGGAACTCGAAGGCAAGCTCACGCACCAATACGAACAGGCAACCAGCACCACTGAATTGTTCGATTTGGTGGAATCCCTGACACCTCTGGCCCGCGCGGCGGCCAACATGTATCAGGCACTTCAAGCCGCGCGCGAAGCCATCAAGGGCGATACCTTCCTGATCGAAGTGCGTGACCTGTCCTACGAAGTCGATCGCAACCTGGGCTTGCTCTTGGAAGACGTGCGCAACGCCATCCAGTTCCGGATGGCACGCGAGGCGGAGGAGCAGGCCCGATCGGGCAAGGAAGCCGTCCGTGCCAGTCACCGGTTGAATATCCTGGCGGCGCTGTTCTTTCCATTGACCGCCATCGCCAGCCTGTTCGGGATGAATCTCGCACACGGCATGGACGAGCAGAGTCCGCTCATGTTCTGGCTCGTCTTCGTCGCCGGAACTTGCCTCGGACTCGCCATGAAGGCCTGGGTTTTGGCGAGGTCGCCGGAGAAGGAAAAACCAGCGAAGCAATCCGCCCCGGGCTGACGTGCGGTTCCGTGGCAACGGGCGCCCATGCCTGGTGTCTTCGCTGCAAGAACCGGTCATCGCCAAAAAGCATGACGCCGCCGCCGGAATCACCGGCGGCGGCGCGGATCGCTTTGCCCGGGCACCCCCCGGTATCCCGGGCAACGAGTTCACATAATCAATAAAGCACGGCCGGGGCTGCGCGCAAGTTGCGGTTCATTTGCCGTTTTCGACGATCGCCTCCAGCTGGGACCAATCACGGATGGTGAATTCGGGATCGCAAGCGCCGGGCCGCCATGACCCGGGATGACCGGTGAAGAGCGCCGTGCGCAGACCGACTACGGCGGCGGGCGCGATGTCTTGCAGCGGGTCGTTGCCAATGAACAGCGTTTCAGCGGGCGCGATGCCGCGGGCGCGAAGGCGATCGCGGAGCAGTGCGAAGATTTCCGGTGAGGGCTTGGCGATGCCGTGGCGGTAGGAAAGCACGGTCAGGTCCGGCTCGAAACATCCCGCCCGGGCACAGAGCGAATCGAGCGTGTTGCACTGCGCGTTGGATAGCAGCCCAAGCGGCACGCCCGCCGAGATGAGACGGCGGATGGCGTTTTCCGCTCCCGGAATCCAGCGCGCGGGATGCCAGAGGTTTTCGATGCCGGTCACCAGCGAGGTGGTGTCGTGATCCGCCGGCAAGCCGAGCACTTCGCGCCACAAGTCGCGCAGATCGACCTCCGGATGTGGAAACGCGGACGCGGCATGATGCCTGAGCACGGCTTGATGCAGGTCCCCACTCGGCGAGTCCGGCGGATCGTAGCCATGCGCGGCCAACCACTCGCGCAGCATCGGGTCGGCGGCCGGGTCGGGTTTCACGCCTCCAGGCGCGGCATCGAGCAGGGTGCCGTAGATATCGAAGACGACGGCGCGGAAACGCAGGCCCGGATTTTCGACCGAAGCTGCCAGAATGTGAAAACTCCGAGGGTGCAGTCCGGATTCGAGAATGCGGTTCGCATCGAGCGAGCAATGGGAATCTTCGGTTTCCGCGCATGTATCCTGATAGATGGCGGCAAGGCGGTCGCTGCAAATTTCCGGCGACCAAGGCGAGAGTTCGGCGGGATCGGCGTCGGGTTCGCGATTTGCCAGCGCAGCTGCAAGCCATCCGCACGCACCGTGCAAGCCATCCGCGGTGCGGACCATGATATGCGCGGCCTCGCCGGGGTTCGTCACGCGACGTATGACCTGTCTTTGCAGTGACTCGGGGAGATTGCCGAAATCGAGATGATCGCCATGACACATCCATACCGGTTCATCTGCGGGAGCTTGTTTGTCCCATGCGGCATGCGTGGATTCGATACCGCGTTTCATCACGGATAGGAGAATATCCATGTCGATCCAATCGGCAGGCACCAGGAGATTGGAGTAAAGCCGGGAATGGCGGATGCCGTTCGCGGCGTGATCGTCCGTGAGCTGCGGCAGGTCGCGGCCTAACAGCGGACGACCCCACGCGACCGCTTCCAGAAACGGCAGGCCGAAGCCCTCGGCGATGGAAGTGGTCACGATGTGGCTGGACCCTGCCAGCCAATCATCGAACGAGCAGCCGCTTCCCTGGCAGGGCGCGATGCGATCCACCACGTTGAAATCCACGGGCAATGACAAGTCACCGGCGAACCATTGCCATGCGTCATGGAGGATCCGTGCGGATTCATCGCGCGGTGCGCGGGTGACGGCAATGCGCGAACCCGGCGGCGCGAGGCATGAAAGCAGCACCAATTCCCCGAGGTTCTTGCGGCGGATGCCACGAACCGGAGCCAACAACAGCGGATGTCGCGATGGAGATATGTCAAATGGCGATGGCGAAACCGGGTTCCGCAGCAAATGCGCGTGTTCGGGCCGCAGACCGGCGTCGATGAAGCGATCGCGGTCGCGGTGGTTGAGAAACGCATAACATACCCGCGGCCCTGCGGGATAGAGCCGCCTGTATTCTGATAGATTGCGGGCATTGCCCGGACGTCCGTCCTCGGCGAGGTCGTGAATCTGCAACAGCAACCGTTCGCCCGCTTGCGCGAGACGCTCCACGATGTGTGGAACGAGCGGATTTTTTCCCAGCGAGTGGTTGTGGAAATGCCAGATTTCGGGCGGCGCGCCGAATGCGTCAAGGGCCGCCGCTTGCAGGCGATCCAGCAGTTGCTGCGCCGTGATCGGTGGGCTGCCGTATCCCAAACCATCGACCGTGCGGTGCCAGTCATGCCGTGCCTCATCGCCGCCGGTGAAAACGATTTGCCGGACGCCCTTCCCCGCCATCACCGGCAACATGCGGCGGATGACTTCGGCGACGCCGCCGTCTTGGAGATGATAATGAACGACGGCGACGTTCATCGGCGTGTTTCAGATCCACCCCAGCGACTCGTCGAGCGACCCGACCACGCGGTCGGCGCCGTGGGCGGCGAGTTGTTCCGCAGTGAATGAGCCGGTGGCGACCGCCAGGCAGCGCGCCCCGATGGCGCGGGCGCAGGCGATGTCCTTGGGTGTATCGCCGATGATCCAGGTTTCCTGCGGCGCGAAATCACGACCCGCGTGGGCGGCGGCGCGTTTCAGGGCGATGGGGCCGAGTTGATTGCGGTCGGGATGGTCGCAGCCGTAGGCGCCGAAGGCGAAATACGGAGCCAGCCCGAAATGCCGCACCTTCGAGGCCGCGCCGCCGGCGGTGTTGCCGGTCAGCAAGCCGATGGCGGCAGCGCTCCTGCCGGTCAATTCATCGAGCAGGCAGGTCGCCCCGGCGATGACGCGTCCGTGGTAGTTTCCATGCACGAGATTCCAATCGAGCCGCTCCTGATAGATCGCCAGATATTCGACGATCCGCGCTGTGGTCGGTTCGACGCCGAAATGGCGGTGAATGCCGGTGACGACGCCCAGATCGGTGGCTCCGGCCAGATCGAGCGCCGGTCCGTCATCGCCGAAGATCGCGCGGGTGGTTTCCACCAGCGAGGCCATGCCGGCACCACCGGTGTCCACGAGCGTGCCGTCGATATCGAAGAGATAGAGCATGCGGGAATCCACCCGGAGCCGCGGGCGGACGATCAGGATTCCGGCCGATGTTCCCCAGCTTCGGCCGCTTCCGGTGCATCGTCGGAATTCTCGTTTTCAGCACCGTCGTCGTCGGGCACCTCGTCGTCGAATTCCTCCTCCTCCACGTCTTCGTCGTGATCGTCATCCTCTTCCATGAGTTCGCCGTGGAAGAGGTGGAACTTGCGCTTGCGCTGGTGCTGCGGCAGCGGCGAGAGGATCATGGCGACGGCGCGGCCGTTGAGGCGCGGCGGCTGGTCCACCTGCGCCATCGTCTTGAGATCCTCGATGATCCGGTTGAGCACCACGAAACCGAGGTCCTTGTGGGCGTTTTCACGGCCACGGAACTGGAGCACGAAGCGGCACTTGTGGTTGGTGTCGAGGAAGCCCTCGGCACGGCCCATCTTGATGTTGTAGTCGTGCTGGCCGGTACCGACGCGGAATTTCACCTCCTTCATGCGCGTCGAACTCTTGGACTTCTGCTTCTTGAGCTTGGACTGCTCGTATTTGAATTTCCCGTAGTCGATGATCTTGCAGACCGGCGGATCGGCCTGGCCGGCGATCTCGACGAGGTCGAGCCCGACCATCTGGGCCTTGGCGACGGCCTCGCGGGTGTTCATGACTCCGAGTTGGCGGCCGTCCGGGGCCACCACGCGCACACGGGGTGCGCGGATACGGTCGTTGATGCGCGTCATGTCGCGATAACGACCCCTGTTTTGGTGTTTGTTTGGCTTGGCTATGGCAGTGTCCTCCGTTGGGTGGATGCGACGCGGAACCGCCATGCACGGCCGAAGCCGGAGCACAGTGGTGCCACGAAGAGTGGCATGGAACAATGAACCGGCCGCCGGATCATGGCTGAATGGCGGCGGGACATGACCCGCAGCACGGCAGTGCAGTGCGGGATTGGATGAGGTGTCGTTCCTGGAAAATCATACAGCGGCGATGTGCCGGTAATCGATCCGCGTGCCACGAATCTGCGCAATCTCTAGGAAAGCCACGCATCGCGGGCAAGTTTCTTTTTTCGCCCCGACAGTTTCTTTTTCGCCGAAAACGGAAAAGCACCCGGATGGGGCGCTACCGCCGGGGTCGCCGGCGAAAGAGGCGGGCATGGGTGTTTCATTCAAGTTGCATCCGCGTGCGCCCGGATCGAGGACGCGCCACTTCCTTGATCCAGAACGTGAGCGTGTGGTCGGTTTCCCGGTCGGCACCCGTTTCCTTCCACGGGAAAACCGCCTGCAACTCAGAACAGCGCAGATAACCCTGCGACTCCCAGAAGTCGTCGAGCGGCCGGTAGCCGCGGGGGCGCGCGGGATGGTGCGCCGGGCGGTCCACGGCACAGAAGGTGGTGACCGTCAATCCGAGCCGTGCCGCCTCGGCCTCGCGGCGGCGGAAAAACTCACGCCCCACCCCGCGGCCGCGGTAGCCGGGCAGCAGCACGCTTTCGCCGAAGTAGCAGATCCGCGTAAGATCCCAGCCCGCATCCGCAAACGGTTTCCGGAACGCCTCCTCGGCTTCCGTCATCGGCACACAGGTCGTCGCGCCCACCGCCTCGCGGCCGTCGCTGGCCAGGCACACATAACTGCCCGCCGCTGCGGCATAGGTGCGCAGATATTCCCGCTCCGCATTCTCGTCTCCATCGTAGAGATACGGATAATCGCGGAATACGGCGATCCTCAGCCGCCCCAATTCACGGATTCGCGCCGTGATTTCATCGCCGCGGCATTCCTCGAAACGCAAATCCAACGCCATGCGTTGTTACTAACCAGTCCCACGCCCCGTGGCAAATCCGCAGGATGCTGAAAGCCGGCCCGCACGCTTGGCGTTTGCATCCGTGCCGGTGAATATCGCATCCTGGCTGGAGAAACACGCCACGCATTTATGAAAACCCCCACCCTGTTCCTATCCCTGCTCCTCGGATTATCCGCCGCCACTGCCGGAGAGAAATCCCCGCCCAACATCGTCCTCATCCTCTCGGACGACCAGGCATGGACCGATTACGGCTTCATGGGCCACCCGGACATCGAGACCCCGCGGCTCGACCGGCTCGCGTCCGAGAGCGTCACCTTTCCGCACGGCTATGTCCCCACCGCCCTGTGCCGGCCGGCGCTCGCCTCCATCGCCACCGGGCTTTACGCGCACCAGCATGGCATCACCGGCAACGACCCCGCCAAGACCCCGGCCAACAAGACGCACGCCGAACGCAGCGGCAAGGACCCGCGCGAGATCCTCATTTCCAACATCAACCAACACCCCACCCTGCCGCGACTCCTCACCGCAAACGGCTACCTCGCGTTCCAATCCGGCAAATGGTGGGAGGGCAACTACAAGCGCGGCGGCTTCACCCACGGCATGACCCGCGGCTACCCCGAAACCGGCGGACGCCATGGCGACGACGGCCTGGAAATCGGTCGCGAGGGCATGGAGCCGGTCTTCGATTTCATGGACACCGCGCTCGAAGGGAAAAAGCCGTTCTTCGTCTGGTATGCCCCGTTCCTGCCGCACACCCCGCACAACCCGCCGGAGCGCTTGTTGGAAAAATACCGCCAGGACGGCCGCCCGCTGCCGGTCGCGAAGTATTACGCGATGTGCGAGTGGTTCGATGAAACCTGCGGCCAGTTGCTCGACCGCATCGAACAACTCGGCATCGCCGACAACACGCTGGTCATCTACGTCACCGACAACGGCTGGATCCAGAACCCGAAAGCCAACAGCTACGCGCCGCGCTCGAAGCGCAGCCCCAACGAAGGCGGCACGCGCACGCCCATCATGTTCCGCTGGAAAGGGAAACTCACACCCGCCAAACGCGACGACCTGTGCAGCAGCCTTGACCTGATGCCCACCGCACTCGCCGCCGCCGGCATCAATCCGCCATCCAACCTGCCCGGCATCAACCTGCTGCCTCATCTGATGGACGGCACCGCCATCCCGCGCGATGCGATCTACGGCGAGAACTTCGCCCACGACATCGCCGATGTGAGGAAACCCGAGGCCTCGCTCCTCCACCGCTGGGTGATCCGCGGCCGCCACAAGCTCATCCTCACTTACGACGGAAATCCCGGAAAAGGCCAGCACAGCACCACCGGATCGGCCACCCCCTCGCCGCAGCTCTACGACCTCGCCGCCGATCCTCACGAGAAACGCAACCTCGCCGCGGAGCAGCCGCAGACCACCGGCGAACTCACCCGCCTGATCCAAAACTGGTATCCCCTGCAAGAACGCAAGGTCAACTCCCTGCCAAGTCCCTGAACCCATATCATGTCTTCCCTGGTCCGCATCCTGCCGCTCCTTCTCCTGCTGGGCCTGCCCGCCGCCGCGCGCAAGCCGAACGTCATCCTCATCATGGCCGATGACCTCGGCTACCTCGACCTCGGCTGCTACGGTCATCCCACGATCCGCACCCCTCACCTCGACCGCCTCGCCGCGAACGGTGTGCGCCTCACCGATTTCCACTCCGGCGCCTCGGTTTGCACCCCCTCGCGCATGGCCCTGCTCACCGGCATCCATCCCGTCCGCCTCGGCTGGACGCAGGGAGTCGCCGGTTTCAAAATGGGCATGCGCGACGGCCTCAACCCCGAAGCGCTCACTCTCGCGGAAATCCATCAGTCCGAGGGCTACGCCACCGGCATCTCCGGAAAATGGCACATCGGTCACCACCCGGAAACGCGCCCGCACCGCCAGGGATTCGATCACGCCTACTTCCTCCCCCACAGCAACAACCAGACCGACGAAATCTGGCTCGCTGACAAAATCGTCGAAAAACCCTTCGAAAACCGCCTCCTAACAGAACGCATCACCACCGACGCCATCCGCTACATCCGGGAAAACAAGGACCGCCCGTTCTTCCTCTACGTCCCCTACACCGCCCCGCACTTCCCGGTGGAACCCCACCCCGTATGGCAGGGCCGGTCGAGTTTCGGCAAATACGGCGATGTCGTCGAGGAACTCGACTCGCGCATCGGCGACCTGCTCCACACCCTCGGGGAACTCGATCTAACCGAAAACACGATCGTCCTCTTCACCTCCGACAACGGCCCGAATCCGAACGAAGGGGCCGATTGCAAACCCTACCGCGGCGAGAAATGGAGTGCGCTCGAAGGCGGCACCCGCGTGCCCTGCATCGTCTCCTGGCCCGGAACCATCCCGGCCGGAACCACCACCGACGCGCTCGTTTCCTCCGTCGATCTCCTGCCCACCCTGTCCCGCGCCTGCGGCATCGATTGGCAGGGCAAAACCTCCGCCATGCCCATCGACGGCATCGACCAATGGGACATCTTGTCAGGAAAATCGAAATCCGCCCCGCGCCGCGAACTTCTGCTCTGGCACGGCATGGACGGCGGACCTCAGGCGCGGCGTTCCGGCGATTGGAAGTGGTACGGCGAGCGCCGCCACGCGCTCGAAGGCATGGGCACCAAGCGCACCACCCCGGAGCAAGCCGCCAAAATCGCCCCCTACCGCGAGAACCTCATCAAGGACGAGCCCAACCCGCCGTTTCTCTTCAACCTCAGTGATGACCCCGGCGAAACCATCGACCTCAGCGAGACCCACCCTGAAAAAGTCAAAGCCTTGACAGCGATAGCCGAACAGCTCGCCGCCGAAGTCGAAGCCGCCCCGTCGCTGCCGCTTCACACGCCGGGAAAATCCCGATAACCCTGCTCCCCGGAGGCAGCCACTCCAAGTCACTCGCCCCTGAGCCGCCGCGCCACCGGCCCGATCGTCCCGCCGGGCACGAACTCGGCCGGACTGAGTATCCGCCGGCGATCGATCTTGCCGCGGGCGATGTTGTCGGCCCAACGCACCACGCGCCGCACCCACGGCCTACTGTCCCAGCGGATGTGCGCGACAGTTGGCACCTGCCAGGCAAAGGTCGGGTCCGGATCGTCACAGACCAGCGAGACGTCATGTGTCACCCGGATTCCCCGGGCTGCGAGAAACTGCTGGACCGCCGCAAACAGCATCGGCTCCTGGACCAGCAGCGCCGTCGGCGGGCTGACCCGGAAAATGACCTCCAGGCAGCGGTGAAAGCCCTCGATGTTGTCTTCCCAAAGCGGAAAATGGTATTCGTTGGATTCGATCCCCGCCTCGCCAAGAGCCTGTAGGAAATGTCGCTCCGGATAACCCGGGATGGGCAGATGGCGCTGCTCGCGCGCCAACAGCACGATCCGCCGGTGTCCCAGCCCGGCGAAAGTCCGCACCACCTCGGCATAGGCCGGGGCCTTGTCCGGCCCCGCGCCCGCGTAGTTGAGCCGCCGGACCAGGCCGAAAAGTCCGAAAAACGGGATTGTCCCGGCTGCGAACCACTCCATCACCCGGCGCGACCCAGCAACCACCAGCCACGCGTCGGCCGGGGTCCGCCCCACCAAAGCCGCCACCTTGCCAGGGTTCATCCCAAGCTCGGCAAGCGTCCGCCGGGCGACAAATGGCACATGCCCGCTTTCGATCAAGCGGTGACGGATCTCCACCATGAAATCGAACCGTTCGTCATCACGTTCGCTCAGTAGAATCCCGATGCGCAGCGAGGGAGTGGTCAAATTCCCCGCCGAAGGGTTGATCCGCCGCGCCCGGCGCGCTCCCTGTCCCACCAAGACCCCCTCCCGCTCCAGCAGGGACAAGGCCGCCTCCACCGTCTTATGGTTCACCCCGAGTTCCTCCGCCAGCGCCACTCCTCCCGGCATCTCCCCACGCCATGCGCCCGCCGCCACTCCTTCCCGCAGATGCTTGGCCACCTGCTCCGCGGCCGACAGGACTTTGAGTTTTTGCATGCGTTTTCTAAACCCCAACGGGGGATAGGAGTCGAGAACGATTTTTCTTTCGTTCTGTTGGCTCTTATGCGCATTGACTCGGTTGTTTCCCCTCGTATGCTCGACTTTCCCTCCAACGACACATTCCAAGGCGGATATTCGTTCGTCAACCCGTTTGCGAAAACTGGTTGACGCGCTAATTGTGTCAGGAGTCCAAAGCACTGCTCCACAACTCTCCAATATGCAACCAACAACCCAACCACGATGAAACGACACCACAATCCAGCAATCCAAAGGCTGTTTGCAGACAGCCTATTTCTCGGCGCGCTAGCCGCATTCACAGCATCCGCCCACGCGGCCAGTCTCGAAGTGGACTTCCAGGCCACCATCGCGTCGCAAGAGCATCCAATCGGCAACCCTGCTGGTGGTGAGGGACGCTACTACAACGTCTCGGTGAATGCCGCCAACCCCGGCACGGGAGCCTACAGGGCCACCATCCCCGGCACCAACGACCCCGCGCCGCCCTTCGTCCGGAACTACGATGGACCTGTCTACGCCTACAAGTTCACCGGAGGTTCAAACGACAATATCAACGGCACCGACGCGACAGGCGGAAACTTCGGCAGCATCGTCTTCACGAGCACGGACTCCACGATGAACCGTTTTGGGCAGCAGCAGGGAAGGCTCTGGACTAGCAACGATCCGGGGAGCGATCTCCAGGTTTCGATAGCGGATCCTGTGAACGGTACTACTGGCAGTGCCGGTGGCAAGGGCGGTTGGCGATTCTTGAATGACTGCACCGGCACCATCGACGTTTCCGCCATCCCGGGCGGGGCCGGCTCGATTCACATCTACTACGGTGATTATAATGCAACACCCACGCTCAGCGTGGTCATGCGGGACACCGATGGGATCGAACCGGACCTCACGATCGCCGAGGCCCACCTCAACGGAGACGCAGCTAACAACTGCGAGTATTATCTGGCGGAGATTGATTTCGTGACGGACGGCGTCTATGACGAGGTCGAATTCGTGTGGACTTCAGGAACCGGCGACGGCCGTTTCGGGGCCGTCGTCGTCACTGAAGCCGTGGCGGACGCGGTTGACCCGACACTTGCTCCCGCCGACATCGTCGACAATAGGGGCGGAGGGCCGATCGACACAGATGGGAATCCTGTGATCTACACCGTGACCTACAGCGAGTTCATGGATCCAGCCACAATCGGTGCCGACGACTTCGAGGTCATCGCCACCGGCACCGCCGGCGGGACCATCGAGAGTGTCGTCCACTACGGTAAAGTCACCACGGTCAACTTCCTTCCTACCGAGGGTACCGACGGCACGATTCAGCTCCAGGTGAAAGCCGGGGCGGTGCTCGCCGACCTTGCGGGCAACGAACTCGACCCGACCACGGCGATCGCCGACGACAACATCATCACGGTCAATCCCGACACGACGCCTCCCACAGTGGCTTCATTCGACCGCCCTACCCCCAACGGGACCATCTACGGTCTTCCGACGATCACCTACACCGTGACCTTCAGCGAGCCTATTTCGACGGCCTTGGATGCCACCAACTTCACCAATGGTGGCACCGCTGCGGCCACGATTGGCACCGTGACGGACATCAGCCCGGGAGGCCTCGAGCCGAGCGTTTACACCGTCGAACTCATCCCGTCAGGAACCGGCACTCTCCAGCTTGAGGTTCAGGGCACGATCGAGGACGGAGCGGGCAATGCGCTGGTGGTTCCGGTGACCGACGCCAAGGTCTTCACCATCGACACGGGCACCGAGCCGGCGCGGGAAACCGTCACGCTCGATGCCTTCACCACGTCGAACTCAAGTGCCAACCCCCATGACCTCGTTTTCGATGCCAGCGCCTCGGACAAGCTGGTGGTG
>DATISV010000509.1:0-3208 GCA_035468505.1 Luteolibacter sp.
GAAGAAGTCTGCCGCAGGCTGAAGGCGCTGGTGGCGTGATTTTTTGAAAACGCCATGATTCGCAATGGCGGCTTCAAGCCGCCTGTGCTGGATACGGCTCCCGGAGTATGCCGCTCTGGTATGGGTTTTTTGCATCACGAAACAACCTCTAGCCACCTCCGTGCCGTCGTGCTAGCTTGCAGCCGTGAACAAACCGCGCACGGTCATCAATCTGGAGGAAACCATCGGCAAGCAGGTCGGCCGCCGCAAGCCGCCGGTCGATCCGCTGCGGGTGGCAGACAGCACTATCCAGCGAGCCATCGACTATCAGCGCGCGTTTCCATGCCGGATGCCCAAGCGCGGTGTTTATCGGTTCCGCACCCATGAGGAGGCTGATTTATGGATGAAGACACCGATTACGAAGCATTGAGTTCCGAGACGAGCCGGCCTCCATCCGTGGAGGATCTCGTCCGACTGTGTGCCGAGCTGAATGCAAAGGGAGCACACTACATCGTGATCGGAGGATTCGCCATTCGTGGCGCGGGTTACATCCGCGAAACCATGGATGTGGATCTTCTGATCGACACCTCCCTCGATAACGAAGCCCGGGTCTACCAAGCGCTCGAAATCCTGCCTGATCAGGCCGTGAAGGAACTCGCTCCCGGCGAGGTGTCCCAATACAGCGTGGTCCGGGTGGGAGATGAAATCTGCGTGGACCTGATGGCTTCGGCCTGCGGCATCGACTATCATGAGGCCATCAAGGATTCCATCATCCGGGTGGTGGACGGCGTTTCGATTCCCTTCGCCTCGCCGCGGTTGCTCTGGCGCATGAAGGAAAAGACCTACCGGGAGAAGGACGCGCCGGATCTGCTCTTCCTCCGCCAGCAATATGGCGATGAGATTTTCGGCACGGATCGGTGAAGGTTGGGCGGTCCGGACGTCATCCGTTTCCACTCAATGCCGCCGCGAGATGGAACACCGCGGCGAACAGCACGAGCTGCATGCCGGCGAGCGCCAGCGTCCGGTTGTATTCCGGTCCCGGCGGGCGGGTGAGCACCACCCAGATCACGCGCGGGCCGACCAGCATCACCGGCAGGCTGGCGAGCAGGAATTGTGGCATTCCGTAAAACAACCACAGCAAGCCGGCGAAGGCGGCGATCTTGATCTCCAACCAGATCAGCGCGGCGGCGGTCTTCGCGCCGAAGCGCACGGCAAAAGTGCGCTTGCCGGTGGTCGCGTCCTCCTCGCGGTCGCGGAAGTTGTTGATGGAAATGAGCAGCGCGGAAAGCAGTCCGACCTGCCCACCTAACAGAAATGCCTCTTGCGGCCAGCCGCCGGTCTGCACGAAAACCGTTCCCGCCACCGCGACGAACCCGAAGAACAGGATGACAAAGATTTCCCCCATGCCGCGGTAGGCAAGGGGGAATGGTCCGCCGGTGTAACCGTATGCGAGGAACAACGATGGCAGCCCGATCGCGACGATCGGCCAGCCGCGCGCCTGATAGAGCACCACGCCGCACAGCGTGGCGATGACGAGGGATAAGCCCGCGACGGCCATCACCGCGAGCGGGCTGAGCAGGCCGCTGGCGGTGACTCGTTGCGGACCGAGCCGGTGTGCCGTATCCGCGCCTTTGCGGTGGTCGATGGCGTCGTTGAAGAAATTCGTGGCGACCTGGATGGCGAGCGCGCCTAACAAAGTGCAGGCGGCGAGCCAGGCGTCGAACGCCCCTTTCAATGTCCACGCAAGCACGCAACCGGTCCACACCGGCACGATGGCCGCGGGCAGGGTTTTCGGACGCGCGGCTAACAGGCAGGATCGTAGAATGGCGGAAGATATCATATGGAATGAATTCGGTTTTTCCAAAGCCACGGTTCTTCAACGGCTGTCGAGCTGGAATACCTGGCCGGAGGTGTGCGGCAGATGCTCATGCAAATGGCGGATGAAGCATGCGACACATTCGCAGGTGTTGAAGCGGCCGAGCGCATGACTGGCGAGCACCTCGCCCCGGCGGGCGGCGGTCACTTGTGCGGTCATGCGGGTTTCCAGGAAACCCGGTAGAATGGCATTCACGCGGATGTTCGACGGACCGTGGATGCGTGCGAGATCACGGGTGAGTCCCAACAAAGCGGCCTTGGCCGTGGCGTAGGCGGATTGACCCTGAGGCGGCGCGACGGCCGAGTAGCTGGAAATGAAAACGACGTGGCCTCCGCCGCGCGCGGCCATCCCGGGGATGACGGCTCGGGCACAGGCGCGCGCACCCTTGAAACCGACTTCCCAGACTTCGTCCCAAGCGGATTCCGAAAGCCGGGCGGTTGGCGCGTCGCGTATGATCCCGGCGGCACAGACGAGCAGATCGGGCCGGCGGGCGGAAAAGTAGCGCTCGATTTCATCCGGGCGGCGCACATCCAGCTCCGCGCTGCCGGGAGCATCGACCTCCCAGCCGACATTGCCAAATTCACGGGCCACCGCCGCACCGAGCGTGCCTGTGCCGCCGGTGATCACTGCATGCGGAAGCGCGCCGGACATCGTGGAGCGAGCATGCGATTTGGCCGTGCCGGCCGGCAAGCCCGGTGAATTCGCACAACCCGTGAAATGACTGGGAACAACTTGGGAGCGGGCGGGCAAAGAACTGGCGGACGCGGTTATCTCACGGACTTGTGCCGATCCCACGTGGTTGGTTCCGCAAGTTGTTCGTGCCGTGGAACGCCTGTGGTTCGGGTGCGGAACACGGTTTTACGGCGCTTGTTCACACGATTAAGAAGAAGAATTCTTTAGTTTAAAAATATCTATTCTCAGAGAAGAGAGCAGGCCGATCTTCGCGCAATGCTTGTCCATGGTCGCCAGAAAAAACGGCCACTGGCAATCACGCCGGTGGCCGCTTTCCGAAGAGTTGGTTGCACGGGCGAGCGTCGCTCAGAGCAGCATCAGGGCGGGCTGCTCGATAAGCTTCTTCACCTCCGAGAGGAACTGCGCGGCGACCGCGCCATCGACGACGCGGTGGTCGCAGGAGAGCCCGAGGTTCATCCGCAGCCCGGGAACGATCTGGCCGTTCTTGACGACGGGTTTCTCGATCGCGGCACCGACCGAGAGGATGGCGGCTTGCGGCGGGTTGATGATGGCGTCGAAGGATTCGATGCCCCACGCGCCGAGGTTCGAGACGGTGATGGTGCCGCCGTCGAATTCATCGGGCCGGAGTTTCCTGTCCTTGGCGCGGGCGGCGACGTCCTT
>DATISV010000510.1:0-4082 GCA_035468505.1 Luteolibacter sp.
CGAGGCCGCGTCGCGCTGGTTGCGGTAGCGGTCCCGCCCCCTGGTGGAATAAATCCACGCACCCAGCGCCAGGAACGGCACCGGCAGCGTCGCCCACGCCGCCACCGTCGGATTCAGGAAAAACAGGAATATCCCGATCCCCACCACCTGCAGCGCCGCGATCAACCCCTGCTCGACGCCGTCGATGAGCACCCGCTCCATGTTCGTCACGTCCTCGACCACCCGCGTCATGATGTCCCCCGTCCGGCGGGTGTCGAACCACCGCAACGGCAGCCGCTGGATCTTCGCGTAAAGGTCCGAACGGATGTCGAAGATCACCTTTTGCTCGAATCCGTTGTTGATGAAAATCCGCAGCGAGTTCAGCCCGTCCTTGATCAGGAAGCCCCCCAGTGCGATCCCGATCCACAGCGGAAATTCGCCATGCCGCCCCGGATTCGGAATGATGTGGTCGATCACGTGCCCGGTCGCATTCGGGAAAACGAACACCGCCAGCGTCATGCCCAACGCACAAAAAAGCTGCGCCGTCGCCATCCCGGGGTAATGGCGCAGATACGAAAAAACTCGGAGGATCGACTTCATGGGCTGTCTGGCTTGGGCCGCGGTCGCCACCCCGCCGTGCGGGGCGGACCGAAAGTCCCCGAAATTTGGGGTTGCGGTGCCGCGGGGGGACTACCTAGTGTCCGCACACACGTTGTTCAACGCTCACTTTTCCCCAAAAAAACCATGTCCAATACGCTCGGAATCCTCACCGCCATCGTTCTCGCGTTGTCCGCATTCTTCGCCTACAAAAACAAGGCCGCCTACGAAGATCGGATCGCCCAGACCCAGGACGAAAAAACCAAGCTCGCCCGCAGCACCGACCGCTTCAACACGGCGGTGGACAATGTGAACGCCACCTCCAAGCAAATCGAGGAAGCCGTCGCCGATACCGCCCGCCTCGAGGAAGAGACCGACACCCGCAAGAACACCAACGAGGACCTCACCCTGCAGGTGGAAACCAAAACCGGCACGGTCAACACCAATAAGGAAAAACTCGGCCAAGTCCGCGAAATGGCCTCCCGCATCACCGATCAGCAGGAACTCGCCAACCAGCTCCGCCAGTTCCGCGCCGAATACGAGGAACTCGGCCAGTCCATCACCGCCGCCGAAGGCCGCCTCGCCAACCTCACCTCCTCCAACAACGACGCCGAAAGCCGGGCCGATTCCATCCGGACCCGTCTCGAAACCTTCACCGCCGGCCGCTCGCTGCCCACGCTCGACACCCGCATCCGCTCGATCTACCCCACCTGGGGCTTCGTCACCCTCGCCGCCGGCAACAACAGCGGCGTGGTTGCCAATTCCACCCTCAACGTCATGCGCGGCGGCGAAGTCATCGGCAAGCTGCTCGTCACCGCCGTCGAGAGCGGCTCCGCCTCCGCCAGTATCGTTCCCGACTCACTCACCGAAGACACCGTCCTGATGGTCGGCGACCGCGTGGTCGCCGCCTCCGCGGAACAATAAATCCCGAGCCGCCAATCCCGGACACCACACGAATCCAGATCTCCGCACAAACCCCATGAAAGCCATCGTTTACGCCGTCGCGCTCGTCTTCTTCGGAGCCGCCATTTACTTCACCCTCGAGCACAACCGGAAATTCACCGAACTCGAGCAGGTGCGCCTCAAAACCAAGGCCGACAACCGCACCGTCACCGCCAATGCCGAGGCCAAGGAAGCCGAATTCCGCAAACTCGAAGAGGAACTCGCCGACGCCCAGCAGAAGCGCGAGGTCGCCAGCACCGCCCTTGAACTCGCCAATTCCGCTGGTGCCAAGCTCGAGCGCGATGTCTCCAGTCTCGACGACACCATCCGCGCCCAGGAAGCCGAGCTGGAGCAGATCAACACCGAACTCGCCGGCATCAACAAAGTGCTCGATGAACTCGGTGAGGGCATCACTTTCGAAAACCTCCCGGACAAGGTGCAGCAGATCAAGGACGACCGCGCCGCCCGCGAAGAGCGGCTCGACGAACTCAACACCCTCGTCGATGGCGCGGAAAATTCGCTCGCCGCCAAACGCGACGAAATCGACCGCCTCACCCGCCGTGAAACCCAGCGCAACGCCCGCATCAGCCGCAACTCGATGGAAGCCGTCGTCACCGCCGTCAACCAGGACTGGGGATTTCTCGTCATCGGTGCCGGCTCCAATTCCGGTTTCACCCCGCAGACCCGCATGCTCGTCACTCGCGACGGCCGCCTGATCGGCCAGGTCACTCCCGCCTCCATCGAGCCCACCCAGACGATCGCCGAAATCGACTTCGACAGCCTGCCAGTCGGCGTCCGCATTCAGCCCGGCGACCGCGTGGTGCTCGCCAAACCGACCGCCAACTGACGCGCTCTGTCATGATCCGCCCCCACGCAATCCTGCTCGCCGCGGTTTTCCTGCCCGTTGTATTCCTCAGCTCCTGCGCCAGCGAAGCGGAGAAAAAACCCGTGGGACCCACCTCCGAGACCAGCCGCATTCCCTGGAACCAACCGGTGCCCGGCCAAGGCCAGGGCCAGTTCGGCATGATGCCGCAGAACCAATACCGCCGCTGAACGGAGTAGCTCCCTGTGGGGGCCCATGAATCGCAAAGGCGGCTTTCAGCCGCCTTTTTTCATTGGCGGGGCGCTTTCTATTCCGGGTTTGTCTCCGGTTTCTCCCCGGCGGCCACGAACACCAGCCCCACGCCGTTGATGCAGTAGCGTTTGTCCGTCGGCGTGTCGTATCCCTCGCCCTCGAACACGTGGCCGAGATGTCCGTCGCACTTCGCGCAAACCACCTCCACCCGCCGCATGCCGAGGCTGATATCCAGCTTCGTCTTCACGTTCTCCGCCTTCGCCGGATCGTAAAACGACGGCCAGCCGCAACCGCTGTCGAACTTCTCCTTCGAGGAAAAAAGCAACGCGCCGCAGCCTGCGCAGTGATAACTGCCCGCACCCTGTTTCTTGAATTCCTTGTAAACCTCTCCATGCGGCCGCTCGGTGCCCGCTTCACGCAGGATCCGGTATTGCTCCGCCGTCAATTCTTCCCGCCACTCGGCATCCGTCTTCACCATCTTTTCCTCGGGTTCCGCCGGCGCTTTGTCACTCGTTTCCATGGCGGCTTTCTTCTCCTCCGCGCCCAAGCACGCCGCAAGCAGGAATGTCAGTGGAATCGTCGTCAGCAATCGGCATTTCATAATTCGGCAAATGGATCGCACGCAACATCCACCGCCATCCCCACCGATCAACCGGAAATCCTTTCGCGCCATCGATCCGCCTGCAGCGGCGCTCCTAAACCCGGCTTTCCGCTTGCCGCCCATCCATGCCAACTGAATCCTCCGGCATGGAAATCCGCGCCGACGCAACGGCCGATCGCCTCGACGCCTGGCTCGCCGCGTCACTGCCCGATCTCTCGCGCTCGCGCATCCAATCGCTCATCCGCGAGCAGTACATCCTCGTCAACGGCCGGCCCGCCAAACCCCGCGACACCGTCAAACCCGGTGACCTCGCCACCATCGCCCTGCCCGAGGCCGTCCCGCTGGAAAACGCGCCGCAGGACATCCCGCTGAACGTGCTCTACGAAGACGACGACCTCATCGTGATCGACAAACAACACGGCATCGTCGTCCACCCCGCACCCGGAAACCCCGACGGCACCCTCGTCAACGCCCTGCTCCACCACTGCCGCGGCAAACTCTCCGGCATCGGCGGCGTCGAGCGCCCCGGTATCGTCCACCGCCTCGACAAGGACACCTCCGGCTGCCTCGTCGTCGCCAAATCCGACGCCGCCCACCAGTCGCTCGTCGGCCAGTTCGCCGAGCGCAGTTCCATGGAGAAAATCTACCTCGCCGTCACCCACGGCGCTCCAAAACCGGAAAAGGACACCATTTTCACCCATATCGGCCGTCACCCGGTCAACCGACAGAAAATGGCCGTCGTCAATCCGCCCGGCGGCAAACCCGCCATCACCGACTACCAAACGCTCGCCGCCGATCCCGCCACCCGCACCGCCCTCATCCTGTGCCATCTCCACACCGGCCGCACCCACCAGATCCGCGTCCACCTCCACCACAAAGGCTGTCCCA
>DATISV010000511.1:0-6933 GCA_035468505.1 Luteolibacter sp.
TTGTTGCCATCGACGAACGGATGGTTGCCGCAGAGATAAAACAGATACGCGGCCGCAATCTCGATGGGATCGTAAATCAGAGGCTGCCCCATCATGGTGGCCTGCGGTGCCGCCACGGCGGATTCCAACAATTCCCTTGAACGAATCCCGGACGCGCCGCCATGAGCCGCGAGAACCTCTTCATGGATGGCGAGAACCACCTCAACCGTTGGATGTTTCAACGGAGCACTCATGAGAGACGGCGAAACAGTTCATCATTCTTGGAAATGAGCCGTTTGGCTGTGGCTGTCGCCTGATCAATGGAAATCTGTGCAGGTTCAAGAGGAGCGATGGTGATTGTGCCGCCCGCATGCACCTCCACGTTCACCTGGTCGCCGGGCTTGAGGTGCGCGAGCTGGAGCAGCGTGGAATCGAAAATGATGCCGTGGGAGTTGCCGATCTTGGTGATGGTTTTGATCATGTTGAAACAATGTTTTACGACAGTGGGCGTGTCAAGCCGCAGAGTTGGAGGTGTTTGGAGCGGCGAAACGCGTTCGCCGATGTCCATGAGGTGGCAATGGGTTGAGCGAATGCGCCGCAGATTGGCTTTCCACGGACTTCGGCGGACATGCTCCGCCGCTCCTTGAGGGGGCCTCTCTACGGGCCGGCTCAGGCCACGAACGAGTAATCGTACGGCTTGCGCATTTCGCGGGCGAGGTGGCGGTTGGCCTCCTCCGCGTGCTCGCCGGTGAAGACTTCCTTTTCCGGGTCCCATGTCAGGGACTTGCCGGTGCGCAGCGAGGTGGTGCCGAGATGGCAGACGGAGGCCGAGCGGTGGCCGACCTCGACCGGACAAATCGGGTCCTTGCGGCTGGCCATGGACTCGAAGAAATTGCCCATGTGGTCGTTGCTGACGTAAAGCCGTTCGGCATCGTCGGGCAGTGGCGCCCGGAGCAAGTCGTTGTCGTTGGCCTTGATTTCGGAACGGTTCACCCAGATCCAGCCGTCGCTGCCTTCGAAGCGGATGCCGTTGCGCTGGCCTTCGGGATTGATCACTGCGCCGAAAGGCGAGTCGTCGGTGGTCGTCTTGACGTTGAAGATCACACCGTTGGCATACTCGAAGCGCACCTCGTATTCGCTGATGGCGTCGTAGCCGCCGGGCACCGGCAGGGCGAGCGGCTTGCTGCTCACGCGGACCGGCGCGACCAGGCCGATGGCCCAGTAGCCGATGTCCATGTGGTGCGCGCCCCAGTCGGTCATGGTGCCGCCGGAGTAATCATACCAGTTGCGGAAGGTGGTGTGGCAACGCTCGGGGACGTATTCGTTGAACGGCGCCTGGCCGAGCCAGTAGTCCCAGTTGAGATTCGCGGGCACGGGCTTGGTCTCGAACGGACCGCCACGCACGCCGGCCGGCAGCCAGACGGTCACCTCCTTGAGGTCGCCGATGCGTTTGTTTCTAACAAGCTCGCAGGCGAGGCGGAAACGCACGCTGCTGCGCTGCTGGGTGCCGGTTTGGAGAATGACCTTGTTGTCGCGCACCGCCTTCACCACCTGCTTGCCTTCGTCGATGGTGAGCGTCAGGGGTTTTTCGGAATAGATGTCCTTTTTCGCCCTGGCCGCGCCGATGTTGATCAGGCTGTGCCAGTGGTCGGGCGTGCCGTTGATAATGGCGTCGATGTCGTCGCGCTCCAGCACCTTGCGGAAATCGTGAAATTGATCGGGTTTCTTGTCGTCCTTGGCGAGGCGGCCGGCGGCGCGTTCGGTGTGATTTTTGTCCACGTCGCAGACCGCTACGATGTCGCCGAGGCGCGAGGCGTTGCGGGCGTCGCCAGTGCCCATGCCGCCGCTGCCGATCAACGCGAGGCGCGGGCGGGAGTTGGGCGAGGCCACCGTTTTTGCGGGCTCGGCGGCGAGCGCCAGTTCGCGTTGCACAAACCACATTGGCAGGCCGGTGGCGGCGGTGGCGGCGGTGACACGGCGCAGGAAGCGACGGCGGGAAATCTGGAAGTCGGAGTGGTGGCTCATGGTGGTGTGGTTTGGGAATTGAAAACCTTCGGCAGCCCGCGGAAATTCCGGGACTGCCACTGGCGAAAACGCGCAATCCGGCGGCGCTCTTTCAAGCGGATGCGAATGTGAGGCATCGTGCAGCGGTTTGCTCAGCGGTCCCGTATCACGGTGCGCGCGCCTTTCTCCGGGTGGCTGGCGAAAATCGCGACGCGCTTGATGGTGGAAACATCAATGCCGGTGTGGCTGAGGTAATCGAAGGCACCGCGCAGGTCGGTGTAGCCGTCCTTGTGATAGTTCACCTCACCGTCGTGCGTCTCGACATAGACCTTGATGTAGGTTTTCGGGAGCGGCTTGCCGGTGGCGGCGTCGGTGACGCGCAACGTGCGCGTTTCAGGGAACAGACGCAGTTCGATCGCCCGCGAGTCGAGCACGCGCAGCAGCCGCGTGCTGCCGCTGTCCGCTGCGGCGAGCAGGCTGCCTTGGCGAAGGTTTTCCGGGAGTTCGATCACAGTCTCGCTGGCATCTGCGGGGAGCTGAACTTCCATCAGATGATTCGGCCGGATGGCGGGTTCCGATCCGCCGCCGGCGTCGCCGGTCAGGAACGGGTCTTTCGAGAACAACACTTCGAGGTCCACGCTGAACAGCTTGAGCGTGGCTCGTTCCAACCCGCGGTGGCGAATGACGAGCTTGCCTCCATCGCCGGCGACGAGATCGAGTTGCGGTGCGGCCTGGTCGTTTTCCGCAGGCTTGGCTTCGCGCGTTTCGGCGAGGCTGGCGATTTCATCGGCCTGGTCGATGACCGCCCGGAAGCGGTCCCGCCACAGGCCGGGCGGCAATGTCGGAAGGTTGCGCGCGGCAATGGCCCGGGCGGCCGAAGGATTCTCCTGATAGAACAGCGCGACCGCGTGCAGGTAGTCGTAATGGATGCGGCCGGGGAGTTTCTGAGGATCGATTTTCGCGAAACGCTCCAGCGCTTCTTCGATGCGGTCTTGCAGGAACAGGAACGCGCACAAGGTGAGATGATCCGATGCGTCGAGCGACGGCTTCCATGCGAGTTGGTCGAGGAAGGCATGATAATGCTCGCGCGCGGCTTCGTGGGTGATGCGCGATTCACCGGTGAAACGGTGGGCGCGCGCGTTGACCAGCGGGTCGAATTCGAGTGTGTGCCAATCGTGATGCACTCGCGGCCGCACGTCCAACAACGGACTGTCCAGCCATTGACCGAGTTGCGTGACCGCAAACGAGTTTTCCAGATACTCGCGAATCACCGCGGGATCGTTGTGGCGGAAACCATAGGCCGACACCTCCGGCGTGAAATGCAGGCGCTCGCGCAGGATCGCCGCGGCTTTTTGGAAAAACGCCTTGTTCTGCAGTCTCCAGAGCATCGGCGATAAACTGATGGATGCGAGGTTTTCGGTCCGCAGACGGGCGAGCACTTCCTCGTCGCCGCCCTCGCGGGCAAGCACCCACCACGACGCGGCGTCGGCCGGTTCTATGTCGTCCGAGACGCGCAAAGTGCGCGCGGCGGTGTGCGAAAGGACCACGCCGTTTTCGCTGACGTGCAGCGGATAGACCGCGAAGTCGCCGGGCGCTGGGAAATAGAATGCGAGTTCCAGTTTCACCACGCCGTGCGGCTCGATCTCGTGCGTGGACGACAGCGTGGCGGTGTGGCCGGCGAGTGGGATCGATCCGGCGGGAATCTGCGCCAGCACGTCGATGCGGCGGCCGCTGCCGGTGGGATTCGTCACGATCAACGAACAGGCATAGGCCACACCGGAACGGAAATCGCCGGTCACCGGATTCTCCACCTCGCGGCCATCGACGATGCGCACGCGCTCGTCCAACGGCGTGAACGACTGGCGGACCAGCAGCGGCGATTCCGCTGCGACCTCCTCGGCGCGGCGCGTGTCCTTGTAGAACAAAATCATCGGCTCGCGCGCCTTCACCCGCAGCGAAGTGCCGTCCACCGTGACTTCCGGCCGCTCCGCCTTGAACGGCAGATCGAGCAGCGCGAGGCACATCAGCGCCTCATTGGCCGAACGATGGCAGCCGTTGAAATGGGCGGATAGAAACGGTCCCTTGCCATCCCATGCGGCGAATTCGATCCAGAATCGGTTGAGCGGGATCAAGCCTTCGTCGGTCGCTCCCGCATGACGGCAATAATCCGACTCCCGCCACATGCGGGTGCGCTCGGGGAAACTCAATGGCGGACGTGAAATCCGCAGCCCCCCGCCGAGCACACCCACGGAATTCGGGAGTTCCGGAGCAGCGGCGAAGGGATCAACGTCGCTGAAGTAGTTCGCACGGGTATCCGCTTCGCCGACCGGTGGCAGATAGCTATCGTCATTCTGAAAACCGTTTGATGCGAAACCAGCACTCGGCGAACCGAGGACAGCGGTCAAAGATTCGATTTTATCCAGCTCACCGGGCGCGGCGGTGACAATGAGATTGCCGGAGGGGCTCAACTGCGCGGACGAGCCTTCCGGTAGAATGATGCCAGCCGATTTGAGCAACTCGGAAATCAGACGGCGTGAGGTGGTTTTGGCCGGCGTCGAAGGCTCGGCGAACGGATCGACGTCGGCACTCGATTCAGAGGCATCAAGCGACGAGGCGAAATCCGGCGGCACTTGGAACGTGCGAGTGAGTAGGTCTTCGCCGGAATCGGTCTGAGGCATTATTGTGATGCCATAATCGCCCACTTGGTAGCGCAGCTTCGCGGCATCGCAGACGTACTTTAAAGCATCGTTGAGCGGGACGTTTTCCAACTTCAGTTCAGGAATGATCATGGAGCCAGGATGCACGGGTCGTATGCTCAAAGAAGGCTTGGAGCGGCGAATAACGAAACCGATTCCCTTGCGCGCCGGATCCAGTTCCATCGTATCCAATTCCCTCGCACGCAGTCGCAGGAAATCAATGGCTTCCTCCACTGTGACATTCTCGAAATCGATGCGCGGGATGATGATGTTTCTGAGCTTGTTGGTGATGTACGCAACACCTGCTGAATCCGCGCGGCATGCATTCTGCGCAAGCCCGAGGCTGTCTTCGAGCGCGAGGTCGGTGCCGCGCAGGGGTTGGGTGAAGAGCCGGGTTTCCTCGTCCGGGCCGGGGTTTTCGAGTTCCCAGCGCAGCGAAAGTTCTCGGGCGATGCGTGTGCGGGCCTCCGGCATGGCTTGGCCGAGCAAGGCTTTTTCCGCGGCGTTGAGCTTCTTCCATGCGTAGGGACGGAGATAGCCGGTGAGATCGCGCTCCAGCAACCAATCGTCAATAAATGTCAGCTCGGGTTTGTGGGCGAGCAGCGGCTTGACGTGCTTGTCGAAGAACGGACGGTCCTTGCGTTTGAGGAAGACGTGGAGTTCGTGGCAGGCGTGTTGGGAAAGCAGTTCGAGTTTTTTCTCCCCGGTGAGTTCCGGCCATTCGGTGAGGAATACAAAATCGCGCAGCCGGTAGTCGGTCTGCATGCCGTAGAGAAGCTGGTGCGCGTCGGCCAGCGTGGTGAACGCGCGCCAATCGGCATCCAATAAATTCTCAATGGAGGCGGAGGCGCCTTTGGCTAGCACGGCGGCGCTGCGCGTGGCGATGTAGTGTGTTTTGGGATCGAGCGGACGCGCGATCCGGCGGTCGCGCAACGGCGTGTCGCTGGCGGGAAGCGGCAGGATGGCTTCGTCGGACGCAAAACGGTCGGAGGCGATGACATGCAGGAACTGGCAGCCGTCAAAGTCCGCGAGCGGCATCTCCAGCGAGCCTTCGGCATCCGGTATGATCTCGACACGGACGACTGCGGGCCGGGCGAGGAAATCATACACCGGATCGTGAGTGGAGTCCGACCCGCGTTGCCTGCCTCCGCCATCGGAGCGCTTCTTCATCGCGGCCGGGACCGCACCTCCCCTGCCCCGTCCTTCGCTGCCCCCTCCGCCGGACAATGTGTCTTGTGATAGATCATCCTCGGTCCAGCGGTTCAGCAGCAGGCCGGGACGCGGCAA
This sequence comes from Luteolibacter sp., assembly GCA_035468505.1. Classification (GTDB taxonomy): domain Bacteria; phylum Verrucomicrobiota; class Verrucomicrobiia; order Verrucomicrobiales; family Akkermansiaceae; genus Luteolibacter. The sequence continues at coordinate 5,967 of DATISV010000511.1, forward strand.
CATGGAACCGGGGAAGGTTTTCGCGGCCCGGCGGTCGAGGATGTAGCGCATCTCGTCGCCCAGGCGTCGGTCTGTTAGATAGCCGCAGTTTTGGAAACCGGTTTCCAAAATACCGGGCAGCGGTGGTTGAAACGGAGAGATACCGCTTCCCGCGATCCAACCCTCATCGCGAAAGCGCATGCCGATGATGGAAACGCGGGTGTCCGGCCCATGGCCGCGCAGACGGACGCGGACCTGGTTGTTTGCGACCGCGTTTTCGACAATCTCCGGCGTCGGCGGCGCGTGGCGCGGAACAATGCGTGTGTTGGAAACCAGCAGTCCGTCGTGCTCCGCGCCGGAGGAAATCAGGATGTCGGTTTTTTCATCGCCATGTTCGAGTTGATAGGTGCCGGCAGGGAGACCGCGGATCAATAGCTGTCGGGTTTCGATGGCGATCTTGTCGAATTGGTCGCGGACGGTGTTTCCGTCGCGCGTTTCCAACAGGGAAATCCGGGTGCGGTCCGGAACATCCATCGCTTTCGCCATCGGCAGACGGATTTCGGAACCGGCGGGCAGGTGGATTTCACCGGGCACATTGAGCCATTCCGGCGCGGGTTCGTAATAGGTTTCCGCAATGTCCGTGCCAGTGGCGACGAGGTAGTGGATGGTATCGAGCGTGCCGAGATCGAGGCGGCCTTGCGCGTCGGTGCGGACGCGCGTTTTCACTTCGCTGCGGTAATCGAAACGATGGGCGGTGAGCGTGATGGCGCGCGAGCCGAGCGGTTCGCCATTGCGGCCGCGAACTTCGAGCCGGTGGCCGCCTTGGACCGGCGAAAAGAACGCGGTGCCGATGCGCGAATTCTTCATGTCGCCGTTCAACTTGTATTCGATGTATTCGCTGAATTTCAACGGATCGCCACCGGTGGCGGGCGTGACTGTGCCGCGCAGGGTGAGCGTGAGTTTCAGCAACTCGGATGGCACTTGAAAC
>DATISV010000512.1:0-8889 GCA_035468505.1 Luteolibacter sp.
GAAACGATGCGACGCGAGATGGCAGTGGGAATCGGTGAGCATGGCTAACAGACGGCCCGCATCAGCGCGGCCACTTTGGTGAAATCCTTCACGCCGGGAGAAACTTCCGCGCCGGAAGCCACATCAAGCGCGGCGGGATGCACGGTGGCGATGGCCTCCGCCGCGTTCTGTGGAGTGATCCCGCCGGCGAGCATGACAGGGATTTCCGGATGCGAATGTTTGAAGGCGATGGCGGCGTTCCAATCGAATGTCTCGCCGGTGCCGCCGTAAACACCCGGCGCATGCGCATCCAACAAAATGGCCCGCGCACCGAAATCCGCGGCACGCTCCAGCTCGCCGCGGCCGGCCACGCCGATCGCCTTGATGAACGGCACGTCCGCATCGCGGAACACCGCGGCGTCTTCGGGTGTCTCATCGCCGTGGAGCTGGACGATATCGAGCAAGCCCTCGGCGACCAGTCGCAATGGCAGTTCCGCGGCTTGGTTCACGAACACGCCGACGCGCAGAATGCCTCCTGTTAGATCGCGCAGCCAACCTGCGGAAGCGGGATTGACGTGGCGTTTCGACATCGGCCAGAAATTCACACCGAGCGCGTGCACGCCGAGCGCGGCGAGTCGCTCGCCGTCATCGCGCGTGGTGACGCCGCAGATCTTCAACGAAGTGCGGGCGGGATCGAAAAAGGATTCCAGAGACGTCATGGCGGTGGGTGAGGGGAGTCAAAGGCCGCCGATGGTTTTTTCCAACAACCGGATCATGTCGCGTGCGGCTTTTTTCCCGGTGGCGATGACTTCCTCGTGATCGAGCGCAGTCGGCGAGATTCCGGCGGCCCAGTTGGTGAGGCAGGAAAACGCGGCCACCGGCAGATCGAGCGAGCGGGCGCGGATGGTCTCGAGCACCGTGCTCATGCCCACCGCGTCGGCACCGAGCGCGCGCAGCATGCGCACCTCGGCGGGCGTTTCATACTGCGGACCGCGCAGGCCGGCATAGACGCCGCAATGCAGGGTGATGTCCAGCGTGGCGGCGGCTTCAACGAACCCGTCGCGCCATGCCGGATCGTAGGCGGCGGACATGTCGATGAATTCGGCACCCTTCAACGGCGAGGTGCCGGTGAGATTGAGGTGATCGGAAAACGCCATCCAACTGCCCGGCTCGAAATCCGGATTCAAGCTGCCCGCCGCGTTGGTGAGCACGATGCGGGAAACCCCGCGGGCGGCGAGCCATGCCACGCCTTCGGTCACGGCGCGCGGGTCATGGCCCTCGTAGAGATGCACGCGGCCGCTCATCAGCACGACCGGCTCGCGGCCGAGTTTTCCGACGATGAATTTCCCGCCATGCCCCGGCACGGTGGATGCGGGCAGGCCGGCGCGTTCGAACGAAACCTCTTCCTCCACCCGCACGGCTTCCGCCAGCGGTCCCAGTCCGGATCCCAATACGATTCCTGTCATGCGTCGGAGCCTAGGGTGTCCGCGCGCGCTTGTTGAGCGGGATTTTTTCCTGTCATTGGAATCCACCGCATGCCTAGAACGCGCCCGCCTCCAAGGCGCGCCTGCCATGCCGGAACACTACCTGCCAGTCTTGCTCCAAATCCTCGTCGCCGCCGGATTCGCGGTCTTCGTTTTGATCGCCAGCGTGATCTTCGGCCGCTCGGCGAAGCGGAACGCCACCAAGGACATTCCCTACGAATGCGGCATGCTGCCGGTGGGCGAGGGCGCGCCCCGCTTCTCGGTGAAATTCTATCTGGTGGCGATGCTCTTCGTGCTCTTCGACATCGAGGTGGTCTTCATGTACCCGTGGGCGGTGCAGTTCCGCGATCTGATCGCCGATGGTCCGACGGTGCTGGCCAGCATGGCCGGCTTTGCGGGCATTCTGGTCGTCGCCTACGTTTACGCGCTCAAAAAGGGCGCGCTCGATTGGAAGAGCTGATCCAGCCGCTCATTTGCGGCGCGATTGCTCCTCCATGAAAATCTCCGCCAGCCGGAAACAACGGCGCGAAAGCTCGCGCGCATCGTGATCGCCGATCAAGGCCACGCCTTCCTCGCCGATCTCGGCGAGATAGATTTTCCACGCGAACTTGGCGAGCTGCTCGGCGTCCACTTTGGATCGCGGTGAGGGAGCGGCAACAGGGGCATCGGCGGACGCGGGCGCGCTGTCGCCGGAATCGGACTTCCCGCCCTTGCCTTTCCGGCGGCGGCGTTTGTTTTTCTTCGGACTCTCGGCGGCGATCTCCGCGCCCACCGTGGCGGTCTCCGGCGTGGAAGGAGCGGGCGCTTCGTGCGCGGGTGTCGGTTTTTCCTCGGCCACGGGCACCGACGGTGGTTGGTCTGCCGACGCTTTCGCAGGGGCGTTGCCCGCGGGTTTCTTGCGCGCGGATTTCCGGGCGCGCTTCAATGGGATCGTCGCTTTGGTGGGGGTGGCTTGGTCTTCGCTCATGCGCGCGCAGAGCAATGCCGCGTGCGATTGGCGCGTCGAGCACGGAATCACGCCGCCGCGCGAAATTTCATGTCTCCATCCTCGTGCCAACGCGGCGCGCGCATCAATCCAACGCGGCGATGGCAGCCATGATGCGCTTGGCGATGCGGTCGTAGTCGTCCTTCGATTTCGCGGAACGCTCCTCCGCCGTGAGATGGATCGGCGGCCCCACGGTGACGGTGATGCGGGCGAGACGGATGCGTGCGGATCCTCGCGGCAACGCCTCGCGAGCCCCGGAAATGCGCACCGGCTGGATTGGCACGCCGGATTTCACCGCCACCAGTCCGATTCCCGGCGCGGCCTCGCCGAGTTCGCCATCCAGCGTACGCGAACCCTCCGGGAAAAGGAGCACGCGGTGCCCTTCCTTGAGCCTGCGGATGATGGTCTTGAGGCTGGCCATGTCCGGTTTTTCCTGGTCCACCGGGATCGCGTTCCACTGGCCGTAAAGCCAGCGGAAGAATCCCTTGAAGAGCGATTTCCGCGCCAGATAGACCATCTCGTCCTGATAGAGATTCCCGATCAGCGGCGGGTCGAGATAACTCTGGTGATTGGAAGCCACCAGCACGCCGCCCTCGGTGATGAGGTGTTCCGCGCCCTTCACGCGCATGCCGAAGAGCGAACGGAACGCCGCGCCGAACAACAACCAGCCAGACCAGTAAATCCATCTCATGGGAATGCGGGGAATCGCGCCAGCCGCGGACGCGCCGGACTCTCCGGTGACCCGCCACCTTCGCGCAACCGGAATTTTCCCCGCGGCGCCATCGGGTTTGCGCGCGGCGATGCGGCCTGACTATCATCCGCCCATGCCGGACCCGCGCAGCATCCTCATCGCATGCGACAAATTCAAAGGCTCGCTCGACGCGCGCGCGGCCTGCGAGGCGATCGCGCGCGGGCTAGGAAAAAAGTTTCCCGATGCGGAAGTCATTATCCACCCGATCGCCGACGGCGGCGAGGGATTCGCCGCGGCCTTGGAAACCCCTCTCGACGGCCGCTGGGTGGAAACCGACACGCACGACGCGCTCGGTCGGCCGGTGCGCGGACGATACCTGCTCGCCGATGGCCCGCTCGCCGCGCTCGAAATGGCCGAGGCCTCCGGCATGTGGCGGATCCGCGCGGACGAGCGTGACATTCTCCGCTCCAACACCTTCGGCACCGGCGAACTGATGCGCCATGCGATTGAAAATATCGGCGCGCGCCAGCTCGTCATCGGCCTCGGCGGCAGCGCCACCAACGACGGCGGCGCGGGCATGGCCGCCGCGCTCGGCGTCCGGTTTCTCGATGCCAACGGTGGCGAACTGCCGCCCACTCCGGACGGATTGTTCGGGAAACTGGCTCACATCGATTTCACCCGCCGCATCGAACTGCCGGAAATCACCGTCGCCTGCGATGTGGACAGCCCCCTGCTTGGTCCGCTGGGTGCGACGTGCGTTTTCGGTCCGCAGAAAGGCGCGGATGAAAACACCAATCCGATCCTGGAAAGCGTGCTCGAATCACTCGCCCGGCTCTCCGAAGGACTCGAAACCGCCATCCGCCCCGGCGCAGGCGCGGCCGGCGGACTGGGCTTCGGCCTGATGCGATTCGCGAATGCCACACTGGTCCCCGGATTCGATTGGCTGGCCGATCTGACAAAACTCGAGCAGCACGTCGCACGGGCCGATCTGATCGTTACCGGCGAAGGCTCGCTCGACGCGCAAAGCCTCGCCGGCAAGGGGCCGGTCGCCATCGCGAAGATGGCCCGCGCCCACGGCAAGCCGGTCGTCGCCTTCTGCGGCAAGGCCGATGCGGAAATCCGCGCCGCCGACGTGTTTGATCAGGTCACCGACCTCGCCGCCACCGGCCTGCCCGTGGAAACGCTCATCGCGCGCGCGGCGGAGTTGTTAGAGAGCGCCGCGGCGGAATCATGATGGCCGCGGGAACGGCTCAGAATTTCCAGTCGTGCTTGTCCAGTTCGCACACGCAGGCGACGAGCAGGTCGATCGACGCCTGCAGGTCTTTTTTGTTCACCGTCTCGATCGTTTGATGGATGTGCCGAGTGGGCACCGAGACCGCGCCGGCGATCGACCCGCCGGGCACCATCCGCTGGAGACCGGCGGTGTCGGTGCCGCCTCCTGATAGAATCTCGGGCTGCCACGCGATCTTGTTGCGGGTGGCCGTCTTTTTCATGAAGGCGACCATGCGGTAGTCGCAGATCACCGAGCTGTCCATGATCTTGATGGCCGCACCCTTGCCGAGCGAGGTGCATCGCTCGTGCGGTTTCGAACCGGGCACGTCGTAGGCGATCGTGGTGTCGAGGCCGAAACTGAAGTCCGGCCTGATATCGAGCGCCGAGACATTCGCGCCGCGCAAGCCGACTTCCTCCTGCACGGTGAACACGGCCTGAAAATCATAACACGTCTTGCGGCGCGATTTTTTCAGAGCCCGCAATGCCTCGATGAGCAGGAACACACACACCCGGTTGTCGAGCGACTTCACGTTCACGCATTCGCCCATTTCCAGCAGCGGACTCCAGCGCGTGACCGGATCGCCGATATCGACGTGCTTGACCACCTCTTTGCGCGGCAGGCCGGTGTCGATGAAGTAATCGGTGATTTTCGCCGCCTTGTTGCGTTCCTCGGGTTGCATGATGTGGGTCGGCTTCGAGCCCATCACGCCGAGCAGGTCCTTCTTGCCGTGAACGATCACCCGCTGCGATGTCAGCGTCTTGGGATCGAATCCGCCGAGCGGGTTGAAGTGGATGAAGCCGTTGTCGTCGATGTGCGTGACGATGAACCCGATCTCGTCCATGTGTGCCGCGGCCATCGCGCGCTTGTCGGACGAGCGGCCTTTTTTCAGCGCGATGACATTGCCCATGTTGTCCAGGCGGATCTCGTCGGCGAGGTCCTCGATTTCGGCGAGCACCAGCTCGCGAATCGCTTTCTCATAACCCGGCGCGCCGGGGGCTTCACAGATTCGGGAGAGAAGGTCGGTGTCGATGGCCATGGCGCGGACGTTAGACGGCCGGCCCCGGCGATGGAAACCGGAAACTTGGCACAGTGGCGGAAGTGCAAGCCATGGAGCCGCTTCCGCATGCCGGTGGAAAATTGCCTCGATTTGAAGAATCGCGGGCGTATTTTCCGTTTCCAACGCGAATCCACTCCATCCGCTCATGCCCCGCCGCGCCAGTTCCAAACCCAATCCCGCCATCCTGCTCGGAGCGGCCGCCGCCATCGTTGCGGCGGTTTTCGCCGGCAAATCGCTCATCGGCCGCAAGCCCGCGTCCTTCACCGATGTCGCGCCGCTCAATATGGAGGACCTCCTCGACAACGGCCACATGCTGCGCGGAAACGAATACTCCGTCGAGGGGTCCGTGGACGAGAAACTGCAATGGACCGCCGACCGCGGCCAGGTCGTCAGCCTGCGCGTCGATACGCCGAGCGGCGACGAGTTCGTCGCCATCGAGGTCCCGCAGGAACTCAGCTCCACCAACATCGAGATCCGCCAGAAATACGCCTTCCGCGTCAAATTCCGCGAGGGCGGCATCGCTGTCGCCACCGGCATCAACCGTCTCTGACAACAACCACCTGCCATTTTTCCAGCACATGAAATCCGCCATTCCCATCCTCCTCGGCACCGCCTGCCTGTGCCATGCGCAGGTTTACACCCCGCCCGCGCAACAGCGTCAGCCACAGCCGCAGCAAGCGCCCGTCGATCAGGTGGCCAGGCAGGAAAAACCGCAGCCCGCCAGCCCGCTCGGTCAGGAAATCCCGATGCTCGATCCTTCCGCGGAAACCATCACGGTGGGCGGTGTGACGATTCCGATGGGCGACAACCGCCTGCTCAAGGCGCGCTTCGAGAAATACCTCAGCCAGCCGCCGGAAAACGACGAGGAAGCGCAGAGCTACCGCGAAACCATCGCCGAAATCCTCGCCACCGTCTCACCGTTCCGCAGCGGCGGGCCGGACCTCTACGCCGCGTTCAAGCTGCTGCCCACCGCCACCTCCTACCCCGGCGATGCCAATCTTTGCGGCTCGCTTGCCGAGTCGATCTACATGGCAATGATGGCCAAGCAGGACGTCAACAGCCTCAAGAGGCTCAACTCCTCCATCGAGGAGGAGAAACAGGCGATCATTCTGGAGGGCGACTGGAAGGCGCGCCACGAACGCGACAAGAACATCAACGACACGCGGGAGACCAGAGCCCAGGCAAAGAAGGGCAACAACAGCAGCGCTCAGACGCCCGGCAGCGGCACCAACTCGCTCAAATACGCCGAAACCCTCCGCCGCATCGCCGAGATCGAAGCGCTCAAGAAAGCCAACATCGCCCGCACCGAGGCCCAGACGCTGCGCACCAAGGCGCAATACCAGGTCAGCATGATCCAGTGGTTCGTCCAGCGCCGCTACGAACACGTCCTGATGGCCGCACGTTTCTACAACCAGATCTGGAAGGACGGCGACGCCACCCTGCGCATCGACAAGAACTCCGACGTCTCGAAGTTGTTCTCCGAATCCGTCGGCGTGAACCCCACCGTCGCGTCGCTCGACGCGCTCTCCAACGAGGCCATCCGTGAAGTCACCAAATACGTCGAGGCATTCGATCTCATGCTCTCGCGCAACGAGCTGCACTCCGCCTCGCAGCGGCTCATGGAGGCCTTCGCGCTCGGCGAATACCTCGGCCCTGTCGCCACCCTGCCATTGGAGAAAAAGCGCCGGGTGGCCGATTACGTGCGCGACCTGCACGAACTCTATGGCGCGCTCCAGGCCCGCGATTACACCCGCTCCAAGGAACTCGCCGCCAAGCTCAAGCAAAGCGCCCGCGATTTCCCCTCGTCCAAGGTGGACAGCGTGATCGCCGCCCACACACTCGCCTCCGACATCGCCATCGAGGAGGCCAAGGCGCATCTGTTAGGCGGCGACTCGGACAAGGCCGCGGAAAAAATCCGCACCGCCGCCGAATCGTGGCCCACCAACCCGAAGCTCGATGAATTCCGCAACCTGGTGAACAACAGCAGCGCGATCGTCACCATCCGCAACGACTTCGACCGCCTGCTCGGCGAGGGCAACTACCGCGAGATCGCCCGCCGCCAATACGAGATCGCCCCCGCCATCCAGGGCGATGCGACGCGCGAGGACGCGTTCCGGCAGATCATGACCAATCTCACCAAGATCGAGGCCGCGCTTGGCAAGGCCGCCGAGTTCAGCCGCATGGGCCAGAACTACGCCGCGTGGGAACAGCTCGCCGAACTGCGCGAGGAGTTCCCCGACGACCCGAAACTCGGCCGCGAACTCGAACTGCTCGCCCCCAAGGTGGCCGATTTCACCCGCGCGCTCGACCAAGCCAGCCAGCTCGAAAACCGCACTCCCAGCCAGACCGGCTCCGCCCTCTCGTGGTATCTCAAGGCGCGCGACATCCACCCGAACAGCAAGTTCGCCGAGGAAGGCGTGAAACGACTCGTCTCCACCATCCTCCCGCCCGAAAACGCAATCCGTTCCTCGGCGGTGGTGACGGACGGGGAGTGAAGGAGTTCAAAAATCCATATCAACAATCGTCAATCGAGCCGGCTTACCGCCTCACCCCCACTGCTCCGCCCATTCCGCGGGCAGTCGCAGCGGCTTGCCGTGCGGCATTTCCACCAGCGCCAGCGCCTGCCGCGCGCTCACCAGCAGCGCCCCGTCCGCCTCGCGGATCATTTCGAAGGCGCACCAGAAACGCGCGCGCGACAGCTCGTCGAGTCGCCCGCGGATCGTCAGCCAGTCGCCGAGTTTCGCCGGCCGGCGGTAGTCGATCTCGGTGCGCGTCACCACCGGGAACACGGCGCGGTCCGACATCGTGCGCAGGTCCATGCCCATCAGCGCGGCGAGACGCGTGCGGCAGGTCTCGATCATGCGCAGGTAGGCGATGTTGTGAACCACTCCGCCGCAGTCGGTATCGAAAAACATCACTTCCTCGCGGGTTTCGATGGTGGGACGTGGTGAGGACATGGCCGAAACTTGCGCAAGCGTGGCGAATCTGCAACGACAGCCCGCCCGCCTGCGTAATTTCACGGTGCTCGCCGATCCGATGAAAACCACCCGCGTGATCCTCATCGCACTCGCATGGCTCACCGCCGCGGGCGCGCTGCACGGACGCTACGTCCCGCCCGCGGACGGGATCGTCGCATTCCGGCGCGACCAACTCCCGCTCGATCCCGCCACCATGACGGAACTCTCGCAGCGGCTTGTTTCCATCGCCCGCACCAGCCCGATGCAGACTCCGGAGCAGCGCCGCGACACCGCGAAAACACTCGCCCTCGCCATCGCCCTTGATCCGCGCAACGACGACGCCCGCAAGCTCGTCTCGAAGTATCGTAAGGACGAGCAGCCCGTTGCTCATGAACCCGCCGCCGCGCCCGCGAAAATCGATCCGCTCTGGAAAACCATCACATGGCTCGAATCGCCGCAGGCC
>DATISV010000513.1:0-2958 GCA_035468505.1 Luteolibacter sp.
CTGTCACCGGAAGTTATATCTTCTGGATCTCGGCGGGCGAGTCGGGCGAGTTATGGCTTTCGCCGGACACGGATCGTGAAAACGCCGCACCCGTCGCGGCGGTCACCACTTCATCCGCGCCCGGCGAGTGGAACAAGCAGGCGGGCCAGCAAAGCGCGCCGGTCGAACTCCAGGCCGGGCAGGTTTATTACATCGAAGCCCGTCACAAGCAGGGCTGGGGCACCGACCACGTGCAGGTGGCATGGCAGGGACCCGGCATGGCGGAGAAGGAAATCATCCCCGGCCTGTGGCTCGCGCCGGATGACCGCCAGTTCGCGCCATGGGCGGGGGACGCCGCCCTTGCCGTGCGCGACGGAGCCGCCGCCGGAACAGTGGTGGGTGCCATTCCGTTCCTCGAACCGAACCTCGGCCAGCAGGTCGCGAGCCATGCCATCACAAGCGGCAACGAGGTCGGTAATTTCATCATCGATCCGGCCGACGGCACCATCCGCGTGGCGGAGGGAGCCTCATTCACCGCCGGAGAAACCTATTCACTCACGATCTCCGCCACCGACGACGGCGACCCGGCGGCCGAAGGCGCGGCCATCGCGACGGTCACCGTGCGCCGCCTCGACGAGGGATTGTTCGCCTGGTGGCAGCTCGATGAAACATCCGGGACCACCGCTTTCGACAGCTCAGGGAGCCAGCGCAATGCCTCGTTGATCGGCTCCGCCGCCTGGGTGCCGCGCGCCGCCGCCGACCACGCGCTCCAGCTCGACGGGATCGACGCGGGCTTCAGCCGCTATGACATGAATTCTCCCGAGGGCCTCACGCCGTTCACCGTGGCGGCGTGGGTGAAGGTTCCGCCGGAACACGACGCCGAAGCCGTGATCGTCCAGCAGGCGGCCGATCCGGTTTTCGAGGGGCCGGGATACTATCGGGTTTCGGTGACCGCGGACGGGAATGTGCGCTTCGTGGTTTATGGCGACAATGCGGATGACAGCGACGAAGGTTTCCAATTCGACCTGGTTTCTCCTGGAACGATAAACGACGGCCAATGGCATCACGTCGCCTGCGTGCGCGAAGGCGGGGACGGACGCGTGTTCATCGATGGCGTCGAAAGCGCCGCCGGCACCGGCACGGCGCGGATGCTGCAAGCGGAGTCCACCATCTCGGCGGGCTATGATACGGTTTCCTTTTCCGCCTATCTGGACGCCACCGTGGACGATGTGCGGATCTATCAGGAAGCGCTCGTCGCGGCCCAGATCACCCGCATCGCGGCCGCGCCCAAGATCGCCCTCGGCGAACCGGTGGTGTCCGGCGAGATCATCGTCCCGGAAGGCGCGGGCCTGATGCTGGGTGTCGAGGCCGGCAGCCCCTCCGGACCAGCGCCCGCCATCGCCTGGTCGCTGGTGAGCGGACCGGGCGCGGTGGTGTTTGACGACCCGTCTGCGGCGGCTACCGGTGTGTCGTTTTCCGCGACCGGCACTTATCTTCTCCGGGCGAGCGCGATATCGGGAAATGACGATGTCAGCCGGGATATCAGTGTCACTTACGGCTGCACGGCGATCACGCCCTTCGCGGGCGGGCAGATCGGCACGGAGGGGGCGGGGTTCCATACCGCCACCGGACCGGGAGCCTATCTGATATCCGGAGACTCGCCCGGCATCCCCGATGGCGGCGTCTCCGATGGTTTCTACCTGTTAGGTCAGATCTTCGCCGGGGATTTCGATGTGAGGGTGCGCGTCGATGACGCCATGGACCTTGAACTCGGCGAGCCGCTCGGCATCGCGGGGCTCGTCGTGCGCGCCGGCGCCACCGGAGCCACTGACGATGCCGGCGGTTTCATCGGCCTGCGCCCCGCGAGCGCGGCCGGCACCTGGATCCGCCGCATCACGACCGGAGCGGCCAATGAGGTGAGCGACTACCCGGGCATCGCTCCATCCTCCTGGTGCCGTATCACCCGCAGCGGCAGTCTGGTCGAATTCTGGCACTCGCCGGACGGCGGCGCGTGGACTTCGCGCGGCACGATGAACCTTGCCGGCGATGTGAACGTCGGCATGTGCTGGAGTCCCAATTTCCCCGATTATCCGGGCACCGCGTATTTCAGCGGCCTCGCCGGATTTTCCACCGGCAACCTCGGCGCGGGCGTCGATGCCGGTCCGGATTTCTCCGCGGAAACGACGATCGGCACGCAACTGTCCGGCGCCATCAACGACGACGGCCTGCCCGATCCCCCGGCTGCCACGGCGGTCGCATGGGAAGTGCTTTCCGGCCCGGGCACGGTGGATATCGCCGATCCCGCGGATCCACTCTCCGCCGTCACCTTCGGCGCTTCGGGCGAATACGCCCTGCGCCTGCTCGCCGACGACGGCGCGCTCAGGACCTTCAACGACGTGACGGTCACGGTGACCGATCCGCTGCCGGTGCTGGCCGTCGAGGCAACCACTCCGGACGCCGCGGAAGAGGGGCCGGTGAACGGCGTGTTCACCATCACCCGCGAGGTCTGGCTGGAGGGCGACCTCAGCGTCGATTTCACACTCGGTGGCGACGCGGAAAACATCCTCGATTATGAGGAACTTCCCCTGAGCGTGATCATCCCGGACGGCGTGGCGAGCGTGGAAATCGTCGTCGCACCCGTCGCCGACGGCCTGGTGGAAGGTCCGGAAACCGTGACGCTCACCATCACCACGGGCGACTACCTCATTTCCGGCGCGGATGCGGAAATCGCCATCGCGGATTCGAACCACGCGCCGGAATGGGCGTCGCCGGTCTTCGCCGCGGGCGATGCCACACAGGATGTCCCCTATTCCGACTCCATCGCCGGAACCGCCACCGATCCCGATGCGGGTGACGAACTCGTTTTCACCAAGGAAACCGGTCCCGAATGGCTGGAAATCGCCCCCGACGGCACGCTTTCCGGAACGCCGCTCAATGACGATGTCGGTCTCAACGAATTCACCGCCCGCGTCACCGACG
>DATISV010000514.1:0-7336 GCA_035468505.1 Luteolibacter sp.
AGCGTGCTGTGGACCATTTCCAACTCGTGCATCACGCTGCGGATCGAGTCCGGCGTCTGGGCGGCGGCGCGGCCGGATTCCACGGCGCGCGTGAGGTCGTGGCGGAGGGTTTCGATGGCCTTGCCCACGGGTGCCAGGTCGAAGTGGACCTGCGGGGATGGCTGTGGAGTGGCGAGCGCCTCGCGGATGCTGTCGAGACCGGATTGGAAACCATGGAGCTGGGCGACCACACGGCCGACGGGGTCCTCCTCGCCGCCGGTGCCTTTGGCGATGGTGTTGCGCTGGAAGGTGCGCTTGATGTCGTCCCAGCGCGCCCGCTCGGCATCCGTCAGGTCGCCGATGAGTTCCTTGAACTTGAGGAAATTCGACTCGGTGCCGGTGGTGAGCGTCTGCGATTCGCCGCGATAGTGGTCGAGGATGAGCGCGCGGACCTCTTCGTCGTTCATGACCGGGACGACCTTTTCCGCGAGGCGGTTCATGTTGCGGTAGGATCCTTGCAGGCGGAATGGCGGCTCGGTGCGGAACTCGTCGGCCTGGGCGGCGGAGTGGATGTATTCCTGGTTCACGCGCAGGATCACCTCGCGCACGGCGACGAGTTTTTTCATCACCGAGAGGATCTCATCGATCTCGCGCGACGAGTAACTGGCCTCGAAGGAAACGCCGTCGCGCTGACCGGTCTCGGCGATGCGGATGAATGCGCGGATGTCCTTCTGGCTCTTGTTGGCAAGCGGGGCGAGGGCCGCGTTGGAGGTGACGGAGTTTTCGATATAACTCGCCTTGAAGGCCGAGGCGCTGCCGCCGATGATGTCGCCGAGGTTGTAGGTATCGGCGCGGTTGGCGAGCATGTCTGGGATTTTGAACTTCTGGCCGCTCTCGGTGTAGGGGTTGCCCGCCATGACCACGACCACCTTGCGGCCGCGCAGGTCGTAGGTGCGGGTGCGGCCGCGCCAGACGCCCTCGATGCGGCGCTGGCCGTCGCAGAGCGAGATGAACTTCTGCAAGAACTCGGGATTGCAGTGCTGGATGTCGTCCACGCAGATCATGGCGTTGTCGCCCATCTCGAGCGCGAGGTTGAGCTTGTTGATTTCCTCGCGGGCGGCGGCGTTGGGCGCATCCTCGGGATCGAGCGAGGTCACCGCGTGGCCGAGTGCCGGGCCGTTGATCTTGATGAACACGATGCCGAGCCGGCTGGCGATGTATTCGAGCAGCGTGGTCTTGCCGTAACCGGGCGGGGAGATCACAAGCAACAAGCCCATCAGGTCGGTGCGGCGGGAGTCGCCTGCGGATCCGATCTGCTTGGCGAGGTTGTCGCCGACGAGATGAAGATAAACCGAATCGATCAGCTCGTTGCGGACGAACGACGAGAGGACCTTCGGTTTGAATTCGTCGAGGCGCAGCACGCCGCGCTCGCGGTCGATGAGTTGTTGTTTGACGCTGTGATATTGTTCGAAGCGCGGGACGGTTTCGGTTTCGAAACGGCGCAGGCGTTGTTGGAAATCGAGATAGTCGAATTGATAGATGCCGCCTTCGAGGCGCGGGTGGCTGCCGGTCATGCCATCGATCGCGCGGGTGGTGGCCGCGTCCACGGCGAGGCGCGGCAGGGCGTCGCCGCAGAACAGAATGGCGGCGCATTCCTCAAGATGGCGGAAGCTGGCGGGGCTTTCCGGTTTTCCGCTGGAAATGAGATATCCGCGCACCCAATCGCGGACGAGCTGGAGTTCCGCGGCGGGGTGGGCGGCGAGGGCTTCGCGGCGGGTGGTGAAGGTGGTGTCCGCGGCGGAGAGCGACAGGCGGTTGAGGAAGGCGGCGGCCAGCTCGTCGGCCTCGCGGCTGACGCTGGCGGGCAGACCGGCCACGAGTTGATGGAATAGATATTCGCACGCCTCGTCGGCGAGCGTTTCCTGATAGGTGCCGGTGGCGGCGGTGAATTCGCGGATCAACGCGGCGAGATCGGCGATGTATTGGAACTGGACGGGATCGCCGGGAAAGACGCGGTTGCGGTCGGCGAAGGCATCGAGACGCGCGGTCCACAGCGTGCGGGTGTCCTCCGGGCAGAAGCGCAGCCACCAGGCGAGCGCGCAGGCACGGGCGTCCGGACTGTAGCGGGCGAGCTGCAGGGCGCGGTGCGTCTCGCGGAGCACGGCGAGGATTTTCGCGCCGTCGAGATCGTGGATGCCGCGGGTGTAACCGTCCGCATAGCGGCTTTCCATGAACTTGCGGACTTCCTCTATCAGATCTTCCGCAGTGTCTTCGGTTCCGCCGGCCTTGAGCATCTGCCATGCGAGATACTCGGCGCGATAGACCTCGCGGTTTTCGGAAACCACCTCCTGGTCCCAGACATCGCGGGTGGCGAGAAACGCGGGATCGGTGATGGCTTCGAAGTATTGCGTGGAGGTGATGTGCAGGTGCGGCACGCCCTCGCGCAGTACGGTGGTGAGATCGAGCGGCTGCGAGTTGACGTTGAAGCGGTGCTTGCCGAGGCGGATGACATTCTGGCCATCGACGAAAAGTTCCTGCCGGTCCTTGAGCTGGCGGGTGGCCTCCTGCTGGATCGACTTCAGCTTGCCGGCGAGTTCGTCGGCCTTGGGCGCGTCGCCGAGTTCGAGGAGTTGTTCGATGGTTTCGCGGATGCGCGAAATCATCATGTCCGCCGCCATGTAGGAGTTGATCTCCTCGATGCTGCCGAAGCCCGCGAGGCGGTTTTCGATCACCTTGAGGATGCGTGAGGCGGCGGTGGTGAGTGCGTTGGCGCGGCGGTTGCGCTGCTCGATGAGGGCGACCTTGCGCTGCTCGAAGGCCTCGTAGAGTTCGGTGCGGCGCTCGGCGAGCTGCACGGTGTATTCCTCGAAGTCGGCGAAGGCGCCTTCGAGTTCCTCGATCTGCACCGAGATGCGGTTGAGGTATTCCTCGCATTTCTCCGGGGTGTCGCAGAGGTCGAGATAACTGCTGGCGGCCTGCCCCAACAGCTTGATGCGTGCGGCGAACTGCGCCGCGCCCTCGGTGGCGGCGAGGTCGCGGATGCGGTTGCGCAGCGCGGCGCGCACCTGGTTGAGCGTGGAGTAAACGGTGGTGATGCCGTCGATGATGCGGGTCGTCTGGGTGGCATCCTCGATGCGCAGGCCGTTGACGATCTCGATGAGCATTTCCAGCTCGGCCCCGGCCTTGGCCACGGCTTGGTCCGCCGTGCGCGCTTCGGCCCCGGTTTTCACCTTGTCGGCTTCGGCAAGGAAGGCCGCGGCCTGCTTGCGGTAGGGTTCGAGCGCGGCCGGCTCCAACAAAAATGTCACGCAGCGTTCGGACAGGGCGGTGGTTTCCTCCGTGATTTCATTTTCCAGCGCGGCGATGGCCTCGATATCGACGTAGCGGGCTTCTCGCAGCGTGATGAGTTCGCCGCGCAGCGTGCGCAGGGCGGCGAGCTGGGTGACGAAGACGTTGAGTTCGCGAAAAT
The DNA here is from genome assembly GCA_035468505.1 of Luteolibacter sp. Lineage (GTDB taxonomy): Bacteria > Verrucomicrobiota > Verrucomicrobiia > Verrucomicrobiales > Akkermansiaceae > Luteolibacter. The sequence continues at coordinate 3,449 of DATISV010000514.1, forward strand.
CGCCGCGGCGGATTTCCTGGATGCGTTCCGCACAGCGCTTGCGGGCGTCGTTGACGCGGTCGACCGCCTCGCGCTGGAGGCGGCGGACGCGGTCGAACTCGTCCACCGCGCGGTCGGCGGCCTCGCGCACGGCGCGCAGGGCCTCATCGACGCCGAACCCGTCCTCGGACGTGAGCCACGGATAGGTGTCGAGGATGGTGCCGCATTGCTTGACGAGGTCGGTGTAGAGTTCGGCGTAGGGATCGGGCTTGCGGACGAGTGTCATCACCTCGTTGCACTCGGCGAGGCATCGGACGACCTCGCGGTTTCCGACCTGATAGAGAAAGGCATCGGTCTTGCCGGGCGGTTCGTGGCCGGGCAGGTGGAAGGGCGTCTGGCGTAGCTGCACCATGTGGTGCCGCTGCGGCTCGCCGTCCGCGCGGAACAGCAGGAGGTGGCCGTTCGGGAAAAGCGAATACCCGTGGCAGGTGATGCGTTCCTCGACACGCTGGCGGATCATGCGGTAGGGCATGAGCGCGTAATCGCCGGTGCGGCGGTTGTAGAACACATACAGCACGTCCTCGCCGTTCGGGGCGTGGATCACCCGCTCGAAGATCATGCCGCCGATGCGGCACTCGAATTGTTTCAGCTCGCCGGTTGATAGATAATAGCCGTCCGGAAAGATCAGCCCGTGTCCCTCGGGCAGCAGCACGCAGGATTCGCCGATGGAATCGACGCGCACGACCGTCTGCTGTTTCTCGTTGTAGATGAAATGACGGGCCTTGGTTTCCTTGTAGGGACGGATGCGCAGAATGATGAGATGATCGACGATGGCATATTCGATATCGGCGTCATCGACCTTCTGGAACTTGTCATCGACCGGCTCCTGATAGATCCCCTCGCCGGATTTCGTGTTGTCCTCGACCTTGATGGTGAGGTCACCGCCGACGGTTTCGACAAACACGCGGTCGGCGATCGAGATGTGCGGATGATCGCCATAGCGGTAAGCCTCGCGGTCCGGCTTCTGCCAGCGGAACTCGTGGGCCGGCGGATAGCCGGCACGGCGGAACTCCGCCTCCGCCCGGCCGTCGAGGAAACGCAGGTTGCCGTGGTTGAACTCCCATTTGAAGACCGCCTGGTCATCCACCGAAGCGCCGGTCTGGAACTTCATGAACAGGCTGCCGTCGCGCAGCGCGAAGCGGCGGAAGACGGTGCGTTCATAGACGTTGTAGAGCCGCTTGAAGTCGGTGATGAAATTCGAGTCGGCGATGGCATCGAGCGGTTGCTCGCGGAAGGCGCCGGTTTCCGCGTCGCGCTGATAGATCGCGAACACGTCGCCGAGCTCCATTTCCTTTTTCAGTCCGAAGCGGACGTTGAAGCCGAACAGGAAGCGGTCTTCGCCGAGCTGGATCATGTCGGCCGGCACGCAGTTGTGGCTGGTGACGATGCGGTCGGCCTGGAGCAGTGCGTATTCGATGGTGCCGAAGACCTCCGCGCGGCGCTCGTCGAGGCGCGACATCGCCGCGCGCAGCGCCTCGCCCTGCGTATCGAGCCGCTGGCGGATGATCTCGTAGGTGGCGCTGCCGAGCGCCTGGGCGGATGACGTCGCGGCGTCATCCGCCTGCGGGGCGGCTGCGGTTTCCCGATCTTCGGCCATGGGAGCGGGTGGTCGGCGTGGAGTGGCCGGGGCGGGCGGATCAGGCGGTGGCCTGCTCGGTTTCCAACACGTCGGCGGCGATCACGTCGGAGATGCCGCTGGCATCGGCCATGTCGCGGGCGGATTGGAGCAGCGCGCGCAGCGAGTTGTCCTTGGTGGAAACGAGCATGCGGCCGAGCAAGGCGGCAACGGTGAGGTTGCGCAGGTCTTCCGTGCCGATGCCGAAGTCCTTCACCCATGTCGATAGCTGGGATTTGAAGTGTTCGGGATCGCCGTTGAAGAAGGTGTTCTTGATGTCGGCGATGGTCTTGCTGTTGGAAACCATGCGGTCGATCGACTTCGCGGAGCCGACCGAGCGGACGACCTTCTGGAAGAAATCGTTTTCGCCGCCGACGATGTCGATGCGGGCGTGTTGCAGCGCCTGGCCGACGAGTTCCGAGTGCGAGCGGGCGATGGCGCGCTCGGCGTCGATGGCGGCGAGTTCGATATCGCGATCCTTGTTGAGGCGCAGGCGGAATTCCTCGTGCTGCTGGCCGGCTTCGTGGAGCGCCTTCATGGCGGCGGCCTTTTCGGCGATCGCCTTGGCCTCGGCGAGTCCCTTGGCCTCGATGCCGGCGGCGGTGGCGATTTCCTTGTCGCGGATGCCCTCGGCTTCGGCCTCGGCCTGTTTCTCGCAGACTTCGGCCTCGGCCATGCCGTGGATGCGCAGCGCCTCGGCCTCGGATTTGCGGGCCTCCGCCTTGGCGGTGATGATGCGGGCTTCGGCGAGTCCCGGCGCGGCTTCCTGGGCGGCGAGCCCCTCGGCCTCCTGCTCCATCGCGTGGCGTTTCTTGTCACTGGCGAGCGCCTCGGCCGTGGCGATGGTTTGCAAACGCTCGGCCTCGCGCAAGGCGGCCTCGCGGGCGGCCTCGGCGGCGGTGACGATCTTGATTTTCTCGGCTTCGGCGAGGTTGCGTTCGGCTTCCTTCTGGGCTTCGGAGGCGACGACTTTTTCGACCTGGTCTTTTTTCGCGAGCATCTCGGCCTCGATGAGGGTGACTTCGCGGACTCGCTCGGCGGTCATGCGGGCCTCGATGTTGGTCTTCTCCTCCTGTTGTTGGACGACCGCTTTCTGTTCGGCCACGACCACGGCGCGCTTGCGCTCCACCTCGACGGCGGCCTCGGCGACCTTGACCTCCTTGTCCATTTCCGAGAGCGAAACGGTGCGCTCGCGGCGGACGCGGGCTTCCTCGCCTTCTTGGACGGCTTCCTGTTCGAGACGTTCCTTTTCCTTGCGGACGGTGTATTCGCGTTCCTGCACGGCGCGGTTCATGTCCTCGGTGCGCAGGCGGATGGCTTCCTCGGTTTCGAGGCGCTTGGACTCGACTTCCTGACGGCGGGCCTCGATCACCTTGCGCGACTCGGCCTCCTCGTTGGCACGGATCTCGGTGACCGCGCGGTTCTGCTTGGCGGTGTCCTCCTCGTTGCGGCGCATCTGCTCGCGTTTGGCGATGTCGGCGTCGGCGTTTTCCTTCTCGATCTGGACCGAGGCGCGCTTGGTGAACTCGTTGGCGACGACGCGCTCGCGCTGGGTGATTTCGGTGATTTTTCGGATGCCTTCCGAGTCGAGGACGTTGTTGGGATCGTGGTTGTCGAGCGGCGTTTGTTCCAGATAGTCGATGGCGACGTCCTGGAGAAAGAAGCCGTCGAGGTCCTTGCCGATGGTGTTCTGGATTTCTTCGCGGAACTTGATGCGCTCGGTAAAGAGTTCATGGAACTCCATTTGCTTGCCCGCGGTCTTGAGTGCTTCGGAAAATTTCGCCTCGAACAGCTCGCGGAGCTGGCTGGTGTCCGAAACGCGCTCGGGGGTGAGCATCTGCGCCACCTTGCGCACGCTTTCCTCGGTGGCCTCGACACGGATGTAAAACGCGACGGTGATGTCGGCGCGGATGTTGTCCATGCACACCAGTCCGTCCTGGCCCTTGCGGGTGATCTCGATCTTTTTCACCGAGATGTCCATGACGTGATAGGTCTGGACGAGCGGCACGCGGACCATCCAGTCGAAGGCCACTTTCAGCCCACCGAAGCCGGTTTTCACGCCGGCGCGGCCGGGCTGGATGCGGCGGATGCAAAGCAGGCAGATCAGACCGGCGACGAACAGAACGCCGATGACGATGATGGCGATGACGGATCCGAGGATGGATTCGATGAACGCGGGGGCGTGGAGTGGGTTCATGGAGTTGAGGAATGAATTACTGCCGGATGAGGCGGAC
>DATISV010000515.1:0-3586 GCA_035468505.1 Luteolibacter sp.
GGGGCGGACCGTGTGTTGATCGTCACCTTGGAAACGAACGACCTCGGCCGCGCGCGTTTCAGCGTCACGCCGTTCGGCGGCGCGATTCCCGGATATGCGAATGCCCACCGCGAGCCACTGGCCGAAGCGCTCGCCACGCCGGTCGCGGATCGAAATGACGCGCAGCGCCGCGAAATCGCCGCCGCGTATTTGCATGGCACGCGTCCCGAGAGCAAACTCCCCGAAGGCTACGCCGCGTTGCGCGACGCCATTCTCGAATGCCGCGCGGGCTATGCCCATTCGATGATCGTCGAGACGCTGCCCGAGGAAAAACTCATCCCGGTGCACTATCTGCCGCGCGGCGATTGGATGAATCCCGGCGAGCCGATGCGGCCCGCGCTGCCGGAATTCTTCGCGGGCGACACCGTGCCGCGGGACGGCGAACGCCTGACCCGGATCGACCTCGCCAACTGGCTGATGGCTCCGGAAAACCCGCTCACCTCGCGCCATTTCACCAATCGCCTGTGGCACGCGTTTTTCGGACGCGGGCTCTCCGGCATCGTGGACGACCTCGGCAGCCAGGGCGAAATGCCGTCCCATCCGGAGTTGTTGGACTGGCTTGCCAGCGAGTTCCGCGAATCCGGCTGGGACGTGAAACACATGGTGCGCCTCATCGTCACCAGCAACACCTATCGACGCGAGGCCGCCACCCGCGAGGAATTGTTAGAGAAGGATCCCGCCAACCGCCTGCTCGCGGGCCAGACCGCGCGCCGGCTCGACGCCGAATTCGTGCGCGACAACGCGCTCGCCATTTCCGGACTGCTGCGCGACGAGATCATCGGCGGCCCGAGCGCCATGCCCTATCAGCCCGAGGGATATTACGACAACCTCAACTTCCCCATCCGCGACTACCATGCGAGCACCGGCGACGAGCAATACCGCCGCGGCCTCTACATGCACTGGCAGCGCACCTTCCTGCATCCGATGCTCGCCGCCTTCGACGCGCCCAGCCGCGAGGAATGCACGCCCGCCCGTTTCCAGGCCAACAGCCCGCAGCAGGCGCTCGTCCTGCTCAACGATCCGACCTTCGTCGAAGCCGCCCGCGCCTTCGCGCAGCGGTTGATGAAGGAAAAACCGGATGCCTCTGACGAAAGCCGCATCCATCACGCGATCCGGACCGCACTGGCACGCGAACCACGCGACGGCGAGGCGGATTCGCTGCTCAAGTTCCTCGGCGAGCAACGCCAGAACTATCAGAAACAACCCGCCGAAGCCGAATCCCTGCTGCGCACCGGCCAAAGCGGCAGCCGCGTTTCAGGTGATTATGCCGAACTCGCCGCATGGACACAGTTGTGCCGTGTGATTCTCAACCTTCACGAAACCATCACACGCTATTGAAGAGGAGGGGGAGAGTGGGGGAATGGGAGAGGGGGAGATCAATCCAAAGAACATCATGAGAATTACAATACATACGGAACTGGAGGTCTATCAGAAGGCTTTTTCGGCGGCGATGGAGTTGTTTCGTGAAAGCCGTTCGTTCCCGGTGGAGGAACGCTATTCACTGACCGATCAATGCCGTCGCTCTTCCCGGTCCGTTTGCGCCAACATCACGGAGGCATGGCGCAAGCGGCGCTACCCCGCATCGTTCATCGCCAAACTCTCGGACGCCGAAGGCGAGGCAGCGGAAACGCAAACCTGGCTGCAATTCGCCATGGAATGTGGATATCTCGATCACGCGAAAGGCGAATTGCTCAATCAGGAATTCGATTCCATCATCGGCATGCTCGTCACCATGATTTCGCGTCCGGATTCATGGCCCCTCCCTCACCCGAACCCATAATCCCCCACTCCCCCTATCTCCCCTTCCCCCACTCACACAGCAATACCAAACAACAATGAACGCTCAGAACAACCCGCTCGCGGCCTACCAGCGTCTCCAACTCGACTGGAGCCGCCGCACGTTCCTCAAGCGCAGTTTCGCCGGGCTGGGCGGGATGGCGTTGTCGTCGTTGCTGTCGCGCGCCGCGGCGCCGGACCTGACGTTTTTCGCGCGCCAGGGCGGCGTGCATTTTCCGGCGCGGGCGAAACGCGTCGTCCACCTTTGCATGGCGGGCGGGCCGTCGCAGTTCGAGTCGTTCGATCCCAAGCCGGCGCTCGACAAGCTGCACGGCCAGGCGTTTCCCGAATCCTACACCGCGGGCCAGCAGCTCGCGCAGTTGCAAGGCCGCGAACTCATCGCGCGCGGTTCGTTCGCCAAGTTCCAACGCTATGGCAAGTGCGGCATGGAGGTCTCCGATCTGTTTCCGCACATCGGCTCGATCGCGGATGAAATCTGTGTGGTCCGCTCGATGATCACCGAGCAAATCAATCACGATCCAGCCCACGCATTCATGAACACCGGCTCGATCCTCAAGGGCCGGCCGAGCATGGGCTCGTGGCTGCTCTACGGACTCGGCGCGGAAACCGAGAACCTGCCGGGATATGTGGTGATGGTTTCGCGTGGCAAGGATCCGGACCAACCGATTTCGGCACGCCAGTGGTCGTCGGGTTTCCTGCCCTCGCGCTTCCAGGGGGTGCAGTTCCAATCGAAGGGCGCCGCCGTGCATTACATCGGCAATCCGGACGGCGTCTGCCAATCGACGCAGCGCCAGGTGATCGAGGAAGTGAGCCGCATGAACGCGATCCTGCGCGGCGAGCATGCCGATCCGGAAATCGACACGCGCGTCGCGCAATACGAGATGGCGTTCCGCATGCAGTCGTCCGTGCCCGAACTCACCGACATGCGCGACGAGCCGCAGCACATCCTCGACCTGTACGGCGTGAAGCAGGCGGGCGACGGATCGTTCGCCAGCAACTGCCTGCTCGCCCGCCGGATGCTCGAGCGCGGCGTGCGCTTCGTGCAGTTGTATCATCGCGGTTGGGACCATCACGGCGACATCGAGAAAAAAATGCCCGAGTCCGCGAGACTCACCGACCAGGCCTCCGCCGCGCTGGTCAAGGACCTGAAACAACGCGGCATGCTCGAAGACACGCTGGTCATCTGGGGCGGCGAGTTCGGCCGCACGCCGATGGGACAAGGGACCGGCCGTGACCACCACATCAACGCCTTCAGCCTGTGGATGGCCGGCGCGGGCATCAAGCCGGGCATGGTGTATGGCGAGACCGACGAACTCGGCTACGGCGTGGTGAAGGACCCCGTGCACGTCCGCGACCTCCACGCCACGCTGCTGCATCAATTCGGCATCGATCACTCGCGTTTCTCGACCAAGTTCCAGGGCCTCGACTACCGGCTGACCGGCGTGGAACCGGCGAATGCGGTGACGGGGATCATGGCGTGAGGAATCCGTCGTTTCCGCTTGCGGGTTGATGGCGGCTTTGCACGCTGCGGCCATGGCGACCTGCGCGCATTGCGGCACCGGATTCACGGCCGGATCGGCGGACGACCGCTATTGTTGCCGCGGCTGCGAGTTTGTGGCGGAGTTGATCTCCGAGCAGGGTTTCGAGCGGTTTTACGATCTGAAACAAGGCATCGCGGTGGCCCCGGTGAAAAGCCGGCCGTTCGAGGAACACGATTTTTCCTGGCTGCCAGCGAAGGTGGCGGCGGCCG
>DATISV010000516.1:0-5513 GCA_035468505.1 Luteolibacter sp.
CGCGGTGAGCACCTCCTCGACCGGCATCACCGGCGTGGGGTGGAGCTTGTCGGGCTGGAAGGCGAGATGCGGCACGCGGTGGCCGGGATCGGCGGTATGCAGGCGGGCGATGTCCACCAGGTCGGCGATCACGGCGGAGGCGGTCGGCTCGCTGCCGGCGCCCTGGCCATAGTAGAGCGTGGTGCCGACGGCGTCGGCCTGCACGACCACGGCGTTCATCGCGCCCTCGACGTTGGCGATGAGGCGGCGCGCCGGCAACAGCGCCGGGTGCACGCGTAGTTCCACACCCTCGGGGCGGCGGCGGGTGATGCCGAGCAGCTTGATGCGGTAGCCGAGTTGTTCAGCGTAGCGGATATCGACCGCCTGCAGGCCGGTGATGCCCTCGATGTGGGCCTTGTCGAACTGCACCGGAATACCGAAGGCGATGGCGCTCATCAGGGTGATCTTGTGGGCGGCGTCCACGCCCTCGATGTCGAATGTCGGATCCGCCTCCGCGTAGCCGAGACGCTGGGCTTCGGCGAGCGCTTCGGTGAAATCGAGGCCCTTGTCGCGCATTTCCGAGAGGATGAAATTGGTGGTGCCGTTGATGATGCCGGCGATCCACTCGATGCGGTTGGCGGTGAGTCCCTCGCGCAGCGCCTTGATGATCGGGATGCCACCGGCCACCGCGGCCTCGAAGGCGACCATCACGCCCTTGGCGCGCGCCGCCTCGAAGATCTCCGTCCCGTGCACCGCGAGCAGCGCCTTGTTGGCGGTGACCACATGCTTGCCGGCGGCGATGGCCTCCATCACCAGATCGCGGGCGACTCCGTAGCCGCCGATCAATTCCACCACGATGCTGATTTCCGGGTCGGCGATCACCTTCCGGGCGTCGGTCACCACCTTCACATCCCCGCCGACGATCGAGCGGGCGCGCTCCGCATCCAGATCCGCCACCATGGCGATTTCGATGCCGCGTCCCGCGCGGCGGCGGATTTCCTCCTGATTTCGCGAGAGCACCTGGAAGGTGCCACCTCCCACGGTGCCGATGCCCAGAAGTCCGACTTTGATGGGTTCCATGAATTGATGCGATGAATGAAAATGCTGAAAACAAAGGCCACCGGCATCCGCGCCGGCGGCGGCGGAGTCTTGGCCGCGGACCCTGCCGGTTCAATGCCAATTCACCGGAGAATCGTCCCGGATTTCCGCCATCCGGTGAACGCGCGTCATTTCAGTTTCTGGTGAAACGCCTCCTTGTCCCTGATCGAGAGAACGAAGGCGGCAAGCAGATCGATGGTGCTCGCGATGTCGTCGAGATGGGCGGTTTCGACCACCGAGTGCATGCAGCGCAGCGGCAGCGAGACGAGCGCGCTGGGGATGCCTTGGCGGCTGTGGAAGATCTTGTCGGTATCGGTGCCGCTGAAGCGGCTGCTCGATTCGTGCTGGATGGGAATCTTGGCGTCGCGGGCCACATCGATGAGCTGCCTGACGACGAGCGGGTGGTTGGCGGTGCCGTGGGTGAGCGTGGGGCCGCCGCCGAGTTTCACGCTGCCGTGCTTGGCGTGGCTGATGCCGGGGGTGTCGGTGGCATGGGTGACATCGAGGCAGAGGCACACGTCCGGCCGCAGCCGGTAGGTCGCCATTTTCGCGCCGTGCCCGCCGATTTCCTCCTGGATCGCATTGAGGCAGAGCAGTGAAAACGCGGGCTTCTTCTTGCCCGAGGCGATGCGTTTCATCACTTGTGCGATGATGAATCCGCCGATGCGGTTGTCCAGAGCGCGACCGACGATGCGCTTGTTGGCCAGTTCCATCGGCCCGTCCTGATAGACCGCCGGATGGCCGACGCGCACGCCGAGTTTCGCCACCTCCGCGGGATTCGACGCGCCGACGTCCACCCACAGGTCGTGCACGGCGGGGGCTTTCTCCTGGTCCTTGTCGTCACGCCGCAGATGGATGGCGGTGTTGCCGATGATGCCGGGCACATCGCCCTTGTCGCCCAGGATCGTGATCCGTCGGCCGCGCGCGGTGGCGGCGTCCGATCCGCCCACGCGGTCGAGGCGGATGAAGCCCTTGTCGTCGATGTGCTTGACCATGTAGCCGATCTCGTCGGCGTGCGCTTCCAGCATCACGACCTGGTCGGTCTTGCCGGCGAGCCGCGCCCAGGTGGAGCCGTAGGAATCGCACTCGATGTGATCGGCGTGCTGGCCGACCCATTCCGCCCAGACTTTCTGGCCGGGCATTTCAAATCCGGTGGGGCTGCGGCTTTCGAGCAGGCGGTGGAGAAACTCGCGGTCTTCCTTCTTCATGATGCGCGCGATTCAAGCGGTCCCGCCGGGCATGGCAAGTTCCGACAGGCGGGACCGGTTTTCATAAACCAGTCCAGTCAGTCGGATGATCGGGTTTGCCGGAAATCGGTTCCGCATTTCAACAAAACCGATCTCCAGCACGCTGCAATCGCAAGCGTTCCGCGGACTGCCGACCGTCAAGCGCGTGATGGAAAATCCAGCGCGCACACGGCCGGCGGTTGTTGAATCGCGGCACGGCGGCCGGGCGTCTTACGCCTCGCCCGGCACCGGCGGCACTTCCGGAGGCATCACGAGGTTGCCTTTTTCGAAGTCCTCGGCGGTCGGCTTGCAGGCGAACGAGTAGAGGGGCGAGTTTTCGTTGCTCGTCACGTCGCCCCAGCGGATGAGCTGGCCGGTGTAGGCGGACATGCGGCCGATCACGGCCACCAGTGTCACTTCCGCGATGCGGCGCGCGTGGTTGAGCGGCTTGCCGGCGATCACGCTGCGGATCATGTCCACGTGTTCCTGGACCATGCCGTTGTTGGTATCGAGCTTGATCTCGGCCACCTGCACGTCGCGGCCGGTGATCTTGCCGCCGCCGAGGCACTCGCCCTCGGTGCCGGTGAAAATCTCGCCCACCCGGCCGTAAGTGCCCGCGATCTGGCGGCACTGGCTGTGGATGTGGACGCCGTCGCCGAAGTCGTAATCAACGCTGAAGAAATCGAACATGTTGCCCGTTTCGCGGCGCGCGCGGCCGCCGAAGCCCAACGCGGTGACCGGCAGGCGACCGAGGAACCAGACAGCGACGTCGAGGTTGTGGACGTGCTGCTCGACGATGTGGTCGCCCGAGGTTTCGCAGAAATTGAGCCAGTTGCGCGCCATGTAGTCGGCGTCCGACTCGCCGTCGTTGCGGCGCTTGATCCACGGCACGCGGCCGTTCCACTGGACCACGCCGCCGCGGATCGGTCCGATCGCGCCGGCGTCGATGAGCGCCTTGTTCTTCAGGTATCCGGCGGTGTGGCGGCGCTGGGTGCCGGTGACGACCGCCAGCCCCTTGGCCGCGGCCTTCTCGCCGGTGGCGATGATGGAACGGCAGCCGACGGGATCCACCGCCACGGGTTTCTCGATGAAGCAATGTTTGCCGGCCTCCACCGCGGCGGCGAAATGCAGCGGGCGGAACGACGGCGGGGTGGCCATCAGCACGTATTCGCAATCGCTGGCGATCACTTTCTGATAGGCGTCGTAGCCGCTGTAGCAGCGGTCCTCGGGCACTTCGTTGGCCTTGCCGGCCGCCAGCGCCTGGTCGGCGAAGGCATCGGCCACCGCCACGAGTTCCGCCTCGATGCCGAGAATCTTGCAGGCTTCGCGGAAATCCTTCACCGCGCCCTTGCCGCGGCCGCCGCAACCGATCAGGCCGAATTTGATTTTCGATGGCTTGCCGCCCTGGGCGATGGCGAAACCGGAACTGGCGACCAGGCCCGCGCTCAGCAGGGTGGTATTGGCGAGAAAGGAGCGTCTTTTCATCATGGTGTGGTGGGTGGGTTGGTGATTTCTGAATTCCAAACGCCTTCGATACGCCCCGCAATGCCGATTTTATCAATTTCCGCAACTTGATGACTGCATGGCCCAGGCACTAGGTGCCGCCATCGAGCAGGTCCGGGCGATTCAGGCGGGTGCGGTCGAGTGCGGTTTCCTCTTTCCAGCGCCGGATCCTGTCGTGGTGGCCGGAAACGAGCACGTCGGGCACGCGCATGCCGCGGAACTCGATCGGCCGGGTGTAGGCCGGGGCTTCGAGGCGTTGCGGATCGGAAAACGATTCCTCCTCGGCCGAGCGTTCGTCGCCGAGCGCGCCGGGCAGCAGGCGGATCACCGCATCGCAGACCACGGCGGCGGCGAGCGCGCCGTTGGTGAGCACGTAATCGCCGATGGAAATCTCATCGTCCACCAGCGCCTCGACCACCCGGTGATCCACCCCTTCGTAATGGCCGCAGAGAATGAGCAGGTGGGTCTCGGTGGCGAGTTCGCGGGCCAGCGATTGGCGGAACGGCCGGCCTTGCGGTGTCATGAGCAGCACGCGGGTGTCCGGAGTGCGCAACGCTTCCACGGCGGCGAAGATCGGCTCCGGTTTGAGCAGCATCCCCTGCCCTCCTCCGCACGGGGTGTCGTCCACCCGCCGCCACTTGTCCTCGGACCAGTCGCGCAGTTGGTGCCCGGTCACTTCGACGAGTCCCGCGTCGCGCGCGCGGCGGATGATGGAATCGTCCAGCGGCGCGAGAGCCATCTCGGGAAACAGCGTGACGATGTCGATTTTCATGGCGGGAAACTAGCGGCGCGGCGCGGCTTGCCAATGACCGATGACGGCTCGTCATCACCGCCGCAGGGCGTTCACATGGGCGAGCGCGGCGGAGGCGAGACCGGGCGGGTTGTAGCCGCCTTCCAGCAACGAGACGATTTTCCCGCCGCAATGTTCCTCCGCCATGGCCACGCAGCGGCGGGTCATGGTGGCGAAGGTGTCGTCGTTCCAGCGCAGGCCGCCGATGGGATCGTCCACGCGGGCGTCGAAACCGGCGGAAATTAGCAGACACTCCGGACGGAATTCATCGCTCGCCGGAGTGACCCACGCGTCCCATGCGCCGAGGGCGACGCGTCCGTCGGATCGTGGCGGCAGCGGGATGTTGAGATTGGTGCCGGTCCCCTCGCCGCGGCCGCGGTTTTCCGCCTCGCCGGTGAAGGGATAGATGCCCTCCTCGTGCAGCGAGATGTAGAGCACGTCGGGGTCCTCGATGAATATCTCCTCGGTGCCGTTGCCGTGATGCACGTCCCAATCGACGATCGCCACGCGGCGGATGCCATAGAGCTGTTGCAGATACCGCGCGGCCACCGCGATGTGGTTGAAGATGCAAAACCCCATCCCGCGGGTGGCGGTGGCGTGATGGCCGGGCGGACGCACCGCGCAGAAGGCGGAGATCACGTCACCGCACGCCACCGCATCCGTGCAGGCCAGCAGCGCGCCGCAGGCATCGAGCGCGATGTCATAACTTTCCTCGCAGATCGCAGTGTCGCCGGTGCGGAGCTGGTGCGCGAAGGATTCCACATCTCGATAGACCAAATCATGATAATACGCCTCGTGCGCGAGCAGCACCTCCGCCACCTCGGCCCGGCGGCGTGGCAGGCGCACGATGTCCTGCGGCAGTTCCTCCAGCGCCGCGCGCAGCACTCGGTAACGGCACGCCGACTCCGGATGGTAAG
>DATISV010000517.1:0-4859 GCA_035468505.1 Luteolibacter sp.
GGTGTTATACATATTCGCGAAGTAAGCGCCGGGAATGAAGGTGATCTCGTCGCCGAATTTCTTATGATAACTCACGACAAGCTCGCGAAGTTCGCGGTATTGTTCCCTTTCGTCGTGAAGCGCGAGCCAACTGAATGCCCAGGTGATGCGCGCGCCGGGCCATGCCTTTTCGATCGCCTCGCGGAACGTCCGCGCCTCGGCGGGCGTGTGGACGCTCGATTCGTCGGGGCCGTGCGCGGTGTCGCGCGTCACCTCGATCTGGCGCACGCGGACGATGGTGTTGAGCGTGAGGAAGCGGTTGCCCATCAGCGACAGGCTTTCTTCCGCGACCAGAGAGGACGAGCAAACGAATGCGGCGGACGCCACGAGCGATCTGCCTATCAGTTTCCGGAGAGTGGAATTCATGAATAGTCTTTCGTGTTATGTTTTTCTGTTCACAGCGGCCGCAAAAGATATCCGGCCACCCAGCCTTGCGCGCCGTGTTCGTTGCGGCACCAGTGCCAGCCGTGGATCTGGCGCAGCGATTCGAGCCGGTTGCCGCGACGGATGGTGAGCACGGTGGGATCGAAGGCATCGGTGGCCTTGGCCCGGTCGTCATCGATTTTTTCCAAAATTTCCTGCGGCACGTAGCCCGAGCAGCCGTGATCGTCGGCAGCCCAAACCCAACCCGGCCACGCGTGGTCGGCGGGACCGGTGCGGACGATGTCGCCGCGCTTCAAACGCAGCGGCTGGCTGTCCTTTTCCTCGTAATCGGCGTTGGCGGTGAAATGCGGCATGCACGGAGGAAACCACAACGCGCTCCGCTTTCAAGTTCCCGTCATGCGGCGCGCGTCGAGGGCTTCGTTCAGCACGGCTTCATCGATATCCAGTTCGCCGATGTTTTCCAGGCACAGCTCGCGGATCGTGCGGCCGGATCGCATTGCCTCCTTGGCCAGCGCGGCGGCGCGGTCGTAGCCGATCAGCGGCACCAGCGCGGTGACCATCGCCATCGACTGCTCGATGAATTCGCGGCAGCGTGCTTCGTCGGCGGTGATGCCGGCCACGCATTGCTCCGCGAAGGCGCGGCTGGCGTTTGCCAACAGGCGGATGGATTCCAGCAGGCATTTCGCGATCAGCGGCATCGAGACGTTGAGTTCGAGGAAGCCGCCGCAGCCGCAGGCGGTGACGGTGGCCTGGTTGCCGAAAACGCGGGCCGCCACCATGGTGACGGACTCGGCGAGCACCGGGTTCACCTTGCCCGGCATGATTGACGATCCGGGCTGGATGGCCGGAAGCTGGATTTCCGCGATCCCGCAGCGCGGACCGGAGGCGAGCAGGCGGATGTCGTTGGCGATCTTGTGCAGCGAAACGGCGATGGTGTTGAGCTGTCCATGCGCTTCGACCACGGCATCGCGCGCGGCCTGGGCTTCGAACGGATTCGCGGCGCGGCGGAATGGCAGGCCGCAGATGTCCGCCAGCCGGGCGATGCATTTCACGGCGAATTCCGGATGCGCGTTGAGTCCGGTGCCCACCGCGGTGCCGCCGAGCGGAAGTTCCATCAGCGCCTCGACCGCCGCGCGACATCGCTCCTCCGCCTTCTCCGCCTGACGCGCCCAGCCGCCGAACTCCTGGCCCAGCCGCATCGGCACCGCGTCCATCAGGTGGGTGCGGCCGATTTTCAGGATGCCGTCGAATTCGCGCGCCTTCGCCGCAAGCGCCTCGTGCAGGGTGCGCAACGCGGGACGCAGCGTGTTTTCCATTTCCATCGCCGCCGCCACGTGGATGGCGGTGGGAAACGTGTCGTTGGAAGATTGGCCGAGATTGACGTGGTCGTTCGGATGCACCGCCGGCCCGTCCGGCGCGGCCAGGTTGGCGAGGCGGGCGATCACCTCGTTGACGTTCATGTTCGTCGAGGTGCCCGAGCCGGTCTGATAGATGTCCACCGGAAACTGCGCGTCGTGCCGCCCGTCCGCCACGGCGCGCGCCGCGGCGGCAATGCGCTCCGCCCGCAAGTCGTCCAGTTCTCCCAGCCCGCGATTGGTCTCCGCGGCCGCCGCCTTGATGTTTCCGTAGGCTTGAATCAACGGCGCGGGCAGTCCCTCACCGGAAATCGGGAAATTCAGCACGGCGCGCTGCGTCGAAGCTCCGAAGAGGGCGTCCGTCGGGACGGCCATTTCCCCCATCGAGTCCTTTTCCGTGCGGGTCTTTTCCGTGTCTTTCATCGGCACAACTTAACCGAAATCCGCGGCTTGGCCACCGCTCTGAAGAATCAATGCGAAGATCTTGCAGCCTGAACCATTTCAGAGCCCGTCACTCGTGGTGGTAGAACCAGAGAAGCACCAGCAAGGCGGGGCCGACGATCCACAGCAGCACGGCGTTGCCGATGAAATAGGGATACAGCATCAATGCCAGGCCGATGGCTCGCGGCTGCCAGAGTTCGAGTTTCCTGCCATAACTGAACGCGCCCCAGCCAATGGTGCCGAAAACGAAACCCGCGAGGATGTTGTAGGGATTGAAATTGAGCATGGCGGTCGTTTTCCCGTCTCTCGACTGACTGAAGCTTGTCGCCATAACCCGATCCGGCAAGAACGCATTCGGCGGAATGAAGCGAACCACGCAGGCCCGCAAGAACCATGCACCGCTCTATTCCGTTGAGACTTGCCGGTCGGCGGGACCGAAGGCTACCGTCCCGCAATGGCACAATCCCAGACTCGATTGCTTCGCAGCGGAAACGGCTGCCATGCAACCGACATGACCGGCGGTCCATTGACGCGCGGCGCTCCCCTGCTGCCCGGACTCGCGGCCGGCGTGCTTTGCCTCATCGCGATCACGGATGTCAGCGCGATGAATCCTGACAGGTTCTACACGCAGGATGGAACGGACCGGACCTTTGAAGAGATCATGGAAAGCGGAGATCTCCCGAAGGGGCGGAATTCCACCGACGGGGTGCGGGGTTCGATTGTGAAAGTGAACCACGAGCTGCTTAAAAACGGTCCCAATGCGAAAAGGAGGATACCCAAGCGCATTTTCCTCCACACCCTGGGCAGCGCCATCATTCGGCGCAGCCAGTTCCCGAGGTGGTCGAGATGGTATCAGGAAGATGGCAACACCCAGGTCTTCAGGCTGTTCAAGGGGGAAACGAACGTCCGCAACTCGCGGCCATTCGCGGCAAGAATCGAGGCCTACAGCGAAGTGGAATGGGAGGAGGGCGATTGGCACGAGTGGGTCGGGACCTACACCATTCTCAAACCTCACCGCGCGATCATCTTCCAGGCCAGAAACAATGTGAACGATTGGTCGGTGCAGCTCAACATGGACGACGCGGGCAACGTCATCCTCAACAGGCGGGTGGGCGAGGACGAGGTCATCGCCAGCGACATGGTCGGCAAGCCCTTCCATGTCCGGGTGCGCGACAACGGGCTCGACTACGAGGTGTTCCTGAACGGGAAAAAAGCCGGCGATGGCTCGTTCCCCAGGCCGGAGGGACAAACCTGTTTCCGCTGGGGCCTCTACCGGGGCAGCAAGGCGATGAACCACGATGCGATGATCCTCGTGACCGGCGCGGAGATCGATCCGCGGCACACCGGAGAGGCGGAAGAGGAGGATCCCGGCGAAGTCTCCACAGAGCCCGGCAATGCGAAGGACGACATCCCGCAAGGACGGGCGATTCCGAAACGGATCTGGACCAACAAACAAGGGCAGCAGGTTACCGCTCCCGCAATCCACAAGGCGGGTGAGGACATTTTATGGATCAAGACCAAGGATGGTTGGATCGCCTATCCGCTCACCGACCTTTCCGAGGCGGATCGCGTACGGCTCGCCGGGTCCGGCGATATCGACCGGTGACAGCGACGGATCATCGCCTCATCAGGCCCTCGGACGAAATCACGTCTGAATCCTTCAACACCTGTCCGGGGCAGGCTCCGGGCGAAGGTTGCAGCGGTCATGACGGCTGGCACTCGCCGCGGATGAGGCGTGTCATCAAGGACGTCAACCAAGACTATTACTATAGGTCATTCGTGCCCGACATACTGGGTCAGCATGATCACATTGCCTTCAGGGTCGGAAATCGAAGCCAGAAGAATGGGCTCCCCTTCCCGTTGCTGCGGCTCTTGGATACCCGTCGCTCCAGATTCGATTGCCTGGGAATACGCCTGCTCCACGTCCTCATACTGAATGGAAAGTCCGCTCTGCTGACGTGATCCCTCACCGCCTCCGTGCAGTCCCAGGATGGCATCTCCGAATCGGAGCTCCGACCAATGAGGCGATGAGAAATCCTCGGAGAAACCCATTGCATCGCGGTAGAACGCAACAGCCCGGTCCATGTTCTGAACCATTAGAACGTATTTTATGGCTTGAGGTTTCATCTTCATTTGTTGCTGAAGAAAGGCGCATGCCCCATTACCGGAGGGCGCACGTCGTTCGCGGGTTTGGTGGTGTGGTGACGGAAAATCATCGAAACCGGAGGGCTGGCAGGGGTTGCATGACACGCGTTATTGCAAGATTCAGCCGATTCCCTGCTGGTCAGGCGGCTTCAGCAGATCGGCTCCTGCCGGCTCCCACAATTCAATGCTGTTACCATCCGGATCACGGAGATGGGCAAATCGTCCGTTCGGGTGGATAGTGGCATCAACCTCGACTGAAACGCCTTTTGCCCTGAGTTGGGACACCATCGCGTCAAGATTCCCAAATCGAAAATTGATTCTCCAGGCATGGCCGGATCCACCGACCTGCCCATCGTCTGATTCGGCCCCAAACACCGTTGGTCCTTCATCCTGCCACCACGATCCATCCTCGTATTCCTTCCCGGCCTTCCTGACGCCCAGATGCTGCTGATACCAGTCAGCAAGCGAAGCCGGGTCCTTGCCGAGAAAGAAGAA
>DATISV010000518.1:0-2482 GCA_035468505.1 Luteolibacter sp.
GATCCCCGTGGCCTCGGCCGTGGCCGTGACCGAGATGTCCGTCCCGGCGGCACCGTTCAGCGAGAGGTCGATGTCCATGCCGCTGGCCTCGACATCGACCTCCGTGAGCAGCGGCGAGGACAGGGTCAAGGAGTCGTCGGCCATCGTGCCCGATTGGCCGATTTCCGAATCCATTTCCGTCACGGGACGGTCCCCGAAGAGGGATGTCATGACAGGACCGGCGTGCTCCGCGATGCCTCCCCCGCTTGAGGGTGCGTTCCCGGGGAGCACCAAAATCACCGCTGCGGCGGACCACTGCCATGGCATGCAGCAGGCGACAAAGAGTGCGGGGCAGGAGATTGGCGGGAAGACAGGTTTCGCATTCATCTTTGATGGGGGGTTGATTGTTTTGGCAGGCCCTCGCCACAAATCCTGATCGCCGGGTCGATCGTTCCGATTTCTTCATCTCCCGGATTACGGAGACTTGCATTGGGGGAAATCCGAATGCTCGTAACGAAATCGGATCTTTGGCGCAAACACTTTCGGTCCCGGTGCGGGCATGCCGGGGGGAAACACGCATCAGTCAGATACCTGTCCCGAAAACCATCGCCCGTCAGCAGTGGGTAGCGGAATTCCGATCTCGCCCGGGCGGGTTTGAGAGATAGGATGCGGCATGGATGCTCTTCAATTCATAGTGTTCGCGTCGTGTGTCGCCGGTTTTCTGCTCCTGCTGGCGGGGGCTCTGCACTTGGTGCCCCGATTGGGTGCTTTTGGCAGCACAACCAGCGCGATCTGCCAGCATGCGCCGGGGCTTGATGTGTTGGTGACGGTTTTCACCGTGCTGCCATGGGTGCTTGGCGCGGCGATCTTCGGCTGGGCGGGCGTGCTGGCAGGCGTGGCGGGACAAGTGGTGGCATTGTATCTGTGGGTCTTCCTTCACGAAGCCGCGAACTCCGATGCCGTGCAGGGCCCGCGCATTCTCAAGGTGCTCAATGCGAGGGTCGGGCGGGCCCGGAATTACACCGCGGTGTGGATCACGGCGCTGGCCGTGCCGGTGTTCTGGATCGTGCGCGTGGCGGAGTGGGTGGTCTATCCGCCGCTGATCGTGCTGGTGCGGTTTCCCCGCTACCGGCAGGCCGAGTGGGTGAACGTCTCGCGTCAGAAATTCGACGGACTGGTCGGCTGGGATTTGATCTGGTGCCTGTATTGCGACTGGATGACCGGCATCTGGTCGCTGGGAACGGAAATGTTGCGCAACGTCGAGAGTTTCTGGTGCCCGATCCGCTTCAGCTCGCACAAGAAATGCGAGAACTGCCGGATCGACTTCCCGGATCTCGATGGCGGCTGGGTCGATGCCGGGGGAAACATGGCGGACGTCTCACGCGTGCTGGAGCAGAAATACCCGTGCCAGGCGGATCATCGTTATACATGGTTCGGGCATCCATCGAGATTGAAGGAAACGAAACGCGCCGATGACGGGCAAGAATGAGATTTGCCGGTGGCATGGATTCCGCCGGAATGAGCGACAGTCCGGATTCGTCCTGTTAGAAGAACAGGCTTGGCAAATCGGGAGAACTAGATAGACCGGCGTCCGTTCGCATGAATCCGCAGTTCCATTCCACCAACTTCCAGCCGCTCTCCCCGATGGGCGCGGTCCAGTGGTGGCATGCCTGCGGCGACCTGTCCGTCCGCATTGAAACCACCCGTTACTTCAAGGGCCGCGGCGGGCCTGCTGTGCGTTAGATATCGATCTATCAGATTCTTTTCCACCAGCCCCGCCACCTACCGGTGAGCGGGGCTTTTTTCGTCCCCATGAATGCCAATGCCCCACCCCATACGAGTCTCTGGAGCGACCTCCGGCGGCTCCCCCGCAGCTACTGGATCCTTTTCAGCGGCACCCTGATCAACCGCTTCGGGCACTTCGTGATCCCGTTCCTCGCGCTGTATCTGAAACGCGAGGGTTACGAGGCATGGGTGATCGGCGCGAGCCTCGCCGCCTATGGCGCCGGCGGATTGCTGGCGAACCTCTTCGGCGGCTGGTGCGCCGACCGCATCGGCCGCAAGCCGACGATCCTGTTTTCCTGCACGAGCGCCGCACTGTCGATGCTGGCGCTCTCGCAGGCCCATGGCGCGCAATCGATCGTGGTGCTCAGCGGCGTGGTCGGGATGGCCAGCGCGATGTATTTCCCCGCGGCGAGCGCGTTGCTTGCGGACCTGAGTCCCGTCGAGCTGCGGATCCGCGCGTTCAGTTGCCAGCGGCTGGCGGTGAATCTCGGCTTCGCGCTCGGCATGATGACCGCCGGGGCGATGGCGGCGCATTCGTTCTTCTGGCTGTTCGTCATCGATGCGGCGACGACGGCGGCGCTCGGTTTGTTGGTGCTGTTCGGTGTGCCTGCCGGAAAAAGATCGTCCGGCTCGAACGCGGGCTGGGGCGTGGCGCTGCGGTCGATGCGCTCTAACAGCGCCTACCTGCGGGCGGTGTTCGCCTCGTTCTGCATCGCCA
>DATISV010000519.1:0-2203 GCA_035468505.1 Luteolibacter sp.
ATTGAACGTTAGATAACATATCATGAATCCGGTCATCGTCATTTTCGGAGCCAACGGCTTTCTCGGCCGCTATCTGACCCGTCATTTCTCGCGACAGGGCCGCGAGGTGGTGGCGGTGGCGCGGCATCGCGGGGGATGGAGCGGCGATGGCATGTTTCTCGAATGGGACGGCAAGTCGCAGGGGCCGTGGGCGCTGGCCTTGGAAGGCGCGGAGGCGGTGATCAATCTGTCCGGGCGGAGCGTGAACTGCCGCTACAACCGCGAAAACCGCCGCGCCATTCTGGAAAGCCGGGTGCAATCCACGCGCGCGATCGGCCGTGCGATCGCCGGTTGCAAGGTGCCGCCGAAAGTGTGGCTCAACTCCGCGACCGCGACTTGGTATCGCCATGCCGAGGACCGTCCACAGGACGACTGGCTGGGCGAACCCGGCGAGGGATTTTCCTGCGATGTGGCGCGTGCGTGGGAAGAGGCGTTTTTCGCGGCATCCATACCCGCGGAAACGCGCAAGGTGGCGATGCGCATCGGCATGGTGCTGGCCAACGAGCCGGGCACGGTGTTCGAGAAACTCTGGCAGCTCGCGAGCTGCGGTTTCGGCGGCGCGATGGCCGGCGGAGGCCAGCGCGTGAGCTGGATCCATATGGAGGATTTCCTGCGAGCGGTCGAATTCATGATCGCCGATCCGTTTCTCGATGGCACGGTGAACGTCACCGCGCCGGAGTGTCCGACCAACCGCGAGTTGATGCGCACCTTCCGCGACACCGTGGGCATGCCGCTCGGATTGCCCGCAAGCCGCTGGATGCTGCGGCTCGGCGCGCGGCTGCTGCAGACCGAGACCGAACTGGTCACCAAGAGCCGCTGGGTCGAGTCCGTTAGATTGCGCGACGCCGGCTTCCGCTGGCGATTCCCGCGCGCGACCGATGCCGTGGCCGACCTCGCACCGCGTTCCGGACTCGAAGGATTTTTCCGCCACTCCGCCAGCCGCAGCGTGGGTGCCAGGGTCTGGCTGCCGGCCACGCCGAGATGAAAAAACGGATAAATTCATGGTTTACATAACCAAAGAAATCTGAAGCATCCACGCAACCTCGCGAATAGGATGAGGCAGTCAGGATTCCGGGGGGAAATCTCACTGCCAAAACACATCCTTCATTCGCATCGAGGGGGGATAAAATAAGGCGCGGAGTCCGAGGGCTCCGCGCCTTTTTCATGCCCGGCTTGGGCATGATGCGTCTCGTTTTCAAGCACTCTGCGCATATCCCGCCAAACTTCGGGCGATAATCCGCTTCGCATTGCCAAGTTGCGGGTCGGGCGCTCCATTGGTGAAGCCATGAGCAAACCACAAACCTCCCACGCCGCCCTGCAGAAATGGGTGGATGAAATGACCGCGCTGTGCACTCCCGACTCGGTCGAATGGTGCGACGGCTCGCAGGCCGAATGGGACCGCCTCACCACCTTGATGGTCGAAAAAGGCACCTTCACCCGCCTGAATCCCGCGAAGCGCCCGAACTCGTTCCTCGCCCGCTCGACACCGTCCGACGTGGCGCGCGTCGAGGACCGCACGTTCATCTGCACCAAGCGCCCCGATCTCGCGGGCCCCACCAACCACTGGGCCGATCCCGTCGAGATGCGCGCCAAGCTGATGGATAAATTCAATGGCTGCATGAAGGGCCGAACGATGTATGTCATTCCGTTCTGCATGGGTCCGCCCGACTCCCCGCTCGCAAAGATCGGCATCGAGGTGACCGACAGCGCCTACGTGGTGGTCAACATGCGCATCATGACCCACATGGGCACGCACGTGCTCAAGCGTCTCGAAGACGAAGCCGAGGGAAAAATCGCGAAAAAGCGCGATGGATTCGGAAATTTCATCCCCTGCCTGCACTCGGTGGGCGCGCCGCTCGAACCCGGCCAGGAAGATGTTTCGTGGCCGTGCAACGAGGACAAATACATCGTTCATTTCCCGGACACCCGCGAGATCATGTCGTATGGCTCGGGATACGGCGGCAACGCGCTGTTAGGAAAAAAATGCCTCGCGCTGCGCATCGCGTCCAACATCGCCCGCGAGCACCAGTGGATGGCCGAGCACATGCTCATCGTCGGCGTCGAGAACCCGCAGGGTGAAAAGACCTATCTCTCCTGCGCCTTCCCGTCCGCCTGCGGCAAGACCAACCTCGCCATGCTCATTCCGCCGAAGTCCTATCAGGAC
>DATISV010000520.1:0-3226 GCA_035468505.1 Luteolibacter sp.
GTAAAGGTGAATTTGCACGATGCGGAGGCGTTTTGTGATTGGCTGACGAAGGAGGAAAGGCAGTCCGGAAAGATCGCGATGGACGTGACCTATCGCCTGCCGACCGACCACGAGTGGTCCTGCGCGGCGGGAATCGGCAGCAAGGAGGATCCTGCGGCGAAGCCGAGCGAGAAAAGCGGGAAAATCGAAGGCTATTCCTGGGGCACCGCTTGGCCGCCGCCGGAGGGGGCGGGGAACTACTACGGTGAGGAGGCGGCGAAGGTGCCTTACGGTCAGCCCGCCCAAGCGCCGATCAAAGGATACCGTGACGACTTCCCCCGGACGGCGCCGGTGGGCAGCTTCAAGCCAAACGAACTGGGCCTGTTCGATCTCGGGGGCAATGTCCAAGAATGGTGTGTCGCGGACTTCGGAAATCGGTTCGGAACGGCCAATCTGGGCGTGTTGCGCGGCGAATCCTGGTGGCGGAAATATGACGGCAAGGATTATGCCGTTTCCTCCCAGCGCATCGGCCACCCGAAAAACGCCCTCTATGATTTCAACGGGTTCCGCGTGGTTCTGGAGCTGCCTGTTTCCGGGAATACTGCTTTGACACCGGCCCCACCCGCACCCGCCACCGACGACGTCACCAAGCGCCTCGCCGAAATCGACGCCCAGTTCCAAACCGCCTACGACCGCGACGTCGCGCCCGGCCACACCGCCGCCGTGCTGGATCTCGACACCAAGTATCTCGCCGCCGTCCAGCGCGAACTCGACGCCGCCACCAAGGCAGGCCGCCTGAATGAATCCAATGCCCTCCGTGCCGAAGTGAAGCGGATCACCGACAAAGAACCTCTCCCCGCGGCGGACGACCCGAAACTCCCGGGCTCCCTGCTCAAACTCCGCGCCACCTACCGCAGCACGCTCGCCAAGTTCGAGGAAGCTCGCGACGAAAAATCCAAAGCCTACCACTCCCGGCGGGACGCCCTTCTCGCGGAATACCACGCCGAACTCACCCGGCTGGGGCACTCCATCGACGCGCAACGGGTAAGTGCCCTGCGTGAGGAACGCGCGCGGCGCTTCACCGTCCCACGGACCGCTTCACAATCCCCACCCGCACCAGATGTGCCACCCATATCGGACGCATGGGCGAATCTACCCCGTCCCGACGGCAAGCCTGCGAAAAAGACCCCCCGAGTCAAAGTCTTCATCCTGATGGGTGGGAACATGCAGGGTTTTCCTCTAGTCACCGGAAGCAAGGACACAACCCTCGAATATGCCGTGAAAAAGGAAAAGCTCTACCCGTTCCTCTACGACGAATCGGGTAACTGGACGTTGCGCAGAGATGTCCGCAATGTCTGGGCCACGCTTGACGCAAGTAGCAGGACGTGGGTGGCGAAGAACGAATGGTTGGGCGTTAAAAATGGCGCTGACATCGGTCCGGAGCACGGCATCGGCCATCCACTCGGCAACGCCATTGAGGAGCCGGTCATGATCCTCAAAAGCTGCGTCGGCACTAACAGATCCCTTGGCTGGGATCTGCTGCCGCCCGGCAGCGAGAGCTTCGAGTTCACCCAAAAGGACGAGATCACCGGAGAGAGCGTAACCTGGGTTCACGCGGCTTACAAAGGCACACCCGCACGCTGGATCAAGGGCACGACGCCGCAACCGATCGATTGGCATGCCGGCAAGCAATACGACCGCGACACCAACGGCGCGAAGACCGTGCTAGCCAAACCCGGCGAATACTATCCCGGCACAAGCCGATACGAAGTCGAGGGCTTCTTCTGGTGGCAGGGCGAACCCGACACCCAAAGCGCGGCCTACTCCAGCCGCTACGAGACGAATCTCGTCCAGCTCATCAAACAACTCCGCAAGGACTTCGATGCGCCCAAGGCCAAGTTCGTCATCGCCACACCCGGCGGGATCGCCAATGGCAGCACCGGCAACAGCGGCCTGGTTCTCGACGCCATGCTCGCCGTCGATGGCGGCAGCGGCAAATACCCCGAGTTCAAGGGCAACGTCGCCACCGTTTACACCAACCCCCTCGCCAAAGGCGGCATCGGCTACAACGGCAGCGCCAAAACCTACATGGACATCGGCCTCGCCATGGGCGAAGCCATGGTCAGGCTGCTGGAGAACGGGAAACAATGATCCGCGGACATCCCCGCTTCCCTCGGAGCGGGAGAAGATTGCGAAAAGTTTGTGACGCTCTTCCGGATTTTCCGAATGGAACCATGAAAGCACGCACGGGCGTCTCCAAAGATGGACTGGAATAGGTTGTTCCAGCTACGGTTTCCAGCCGGGTCACGCGTCGCGGAGATATTCCGAGGCGAGGTCCACCGGTTGGTAGGGGACCTGGAAGCGGTCGCAGATGAGGTTGGCGCTGATGCGGCCGGACTCATAGATGGTGGGCAGGCCGCTGCCGGGGTGGGTGCCGCCGCCAACGAGATAACAGTTGTCGAATCCGGCGTAGCGGTTGTGCGGGCGGAAATAGAGCATCTGGGTGAGCGTGTGGGCGAGGTTGAAGGTGGCACCCATGAAGATGGAGGAGCTTTCCCAATCGGCCGGTGAAATGATGCGCTTGGCGATGATATGTTTGCGCAGGTCCTTCATGCCGGTGCGCTGCTCGATGCGGGCGAGGATCTTGTCCGTGTAGGCTTCCTTGTGGTTTTCCCAGTCGAAGCCGTTGCGGTGATTGATGGTGGGAACGAGGATGTAAAGACCGGACTGGCCGGGCGGCGCGACGTGGGGGTCGGTGATGCTCGAGTTGCGGATGTAGATTGACATGTCATCCGAGACATGGCGCTCGCTCTGGATGTCGGCAACGTTGGCCTGATAATCGTCGGCGAAGAGGATATGATGGTGCGGCTCGTCCGGATAGATCGTGTCCAGGCCGACATAGATCATGAAGGTGGAACAGGAGAACTTGCGTCGGCGCATGGTTTCCTCCGGCACGTTGCGTGAGCCTAACAATCGGGTGGCGGCATGGCCGTAGTCGGCATTGACGACGACGGCGTCGGCCTTGATGCGCTCGCCGTTTTGCAGCACCACGCCTTCCACTTCCCGACCGCGGTGGAGGATTTCCCTGACCGGGGATTCGAGCCGCAACTCGCCGCCCATTTCCCGGAAGACATCGGCCATCGAGTGCGAGATGCGGTTGAGGCCGCCCTGCACGTGATAGACGCCGTAGCGGTATTCGGTGTAGGAGAGGATGCTGAAGAGTGCCGGACAATGCCATGGCGACATG
>DATISV010000521.1:0-2984 GCA_035468505.1 Luteolibacter sp.
GGCGTTTCCTTATCACGTCGGGACCGACCTGCAAAGAAAATCGAGTATTCTTTACGTTTTGGCGCTTTGGAGGTCTACATTATGTCCATTGTGTGGGACTTGCTGTAGCGAGCCGACGCATGGCTGGACCGCTTGCGGGACGGGTCTCGGATGATGCCCGCGACGAAAAAAGCGGAGCCTCGCGGCTCCGCTTTGAGAGGAAGAAGCGGACTGAAATCCGCGCTCCGGATCAAACCGTGCCGAAGATCGTCTTGCCGGTGGACAGCAGGTCGTCACAGGCGGTCTTCATGCGCTCGCAAAGACCGAGTTCGGCTTGCTTGAGATAGGAACGAGGGTCGTAGTTCTTCTTGTCGCCGACTTCGCCGTCGATCTTGAGCACGCCTTCGATGTTCTGGCAGATGTGGGTGACGATCGGGCGGGTGAAGGCGTATTGGGTGTCGGTGTCGATGTTCATCTTGACCACGCCGTAGTCGAGGGTCTCGCGGATTTCCTCGAGTGCGGAGCCGGAGCCGCCGTGGAAAACGAGATCCATCTCGGCGTCCTTGCCGTGCTTGTCCATCACGGCTTTCTGCCCGTCGCGCAGGATGGTGGGCTTGAGTTTCACGGCGCCGGGTTTGTAGGCACCGTGGACGTTGCCGAAGGTGGCGGCGAACAGGAAGCGGCCGATCGGTTGCAGTGCCTCGTAAACGGCGAGCATGTCGCCGGGAGTGGTGTAGAGCTTGTCGGCTGCGACGCCGGAGGTGTCGTGACCGTCCTCCTCACCACCGACGACGCCGGCTTCGACTTCGAGGATGATGTCGAGTTCCACGCACTCCTTGAGCAGTTTCATCGAGAGTTCGAGGTTTTCCTCGAGCGGGAGTTCGGAGGCGTCGAGCATGTGGCTTTGGAACAGCGGACCCTTGCCGGCGGCGATGCGCTCGCGCGAGGCTTCGAGCAGCGGGCGCAGGAAGGGTTCCACTTTCTTCGGCTGGCAGTGGTCGGTGTGCAGGGCGATGAGGACGTCGTATTTTTCCGCCAGGCGGTGGGCGGCCTCGGCGAGCACGATGGCACCGAAAGCGGCGTCCTTGACGGCGGTGCCGGAGGCGAATTCGCCGCCGCCGGTGGAGATCTGGATGATGCCGTCGGACTTGGCCTCGGCGAAGGCGCGCAGCGCGCCGTTGAGCGTGACGATGGAGGTGACGTTGATCGCGGGATACGCGTAGCCGCCTTGTTGGGCGGCATCGAGCATGGCACGGTATTGGGCGGGAGTTGCGATAGGCATGACGCCGTTTGGGTAATCGCGGAGCCGGCGGGCGACAAGCCGTAATCCGCGGAAATCGCTGCATATCCTGCGATACCGACAGCCCTCTTGGGCTTGCCAAACCGCCTGTGCCCGGCATTCTGCGGCAGTTCATGAACGACACCTCCCCCACCGCATCCTCCGCCGATCCGATCGTCTGCCGGCCCACTTCGTGGTTCAAGTTCCGGGCGTTGGTGATGTTCGCGATGTTCGCGGTCTTCGCGGGTTGGTTTTACCTCGATGCCACCACCGGATATCGGAAGAAAAACCAGGTGTTTTACCTGCACAAGACCTTCGAGACGGCGAGCAAGGAATTTTCCAAACAGAACGAAAACGGCGACCTGACGGCGGAGGAATGGAAGGCATACGCCGCCGGCCAAACGGTGGCGTTTCCCGAGGATGCCGAAAAAATCCTGCCTGCGGGGGTGGAGCTGCCGATGCAATGGCCGGAAATCCTGCACGACTACGAACGCATGAAACCGCTCCACTGGAAGGAGCTGTGGGAGGAATACTCCGGGGAAAAGGGCTTGGATGCCGATGCTCCCGAACAACCCTACCCCTCCAACAAGATCCGCGAGCAATGGATCGTGTTCTGGATCTGCCTGGCGCTGGCGCTGGCCGCCCTGTTTTTCCTGCTGCGCACCATGGGTCGCTCGATCCGGGCGGACGGCGAAACCCTCACCAGCGCCTCCGGGAAGCGCGTGCCCTACCGCGACCTGCGGACGCTCGACCTTCGCAAGTGGGACACCAAGGGGCTGGCGTTTCTCGATTACGAGGGCGAATCCGGCAAGGGCCGCATCCGCCTCGACGGGCTGACCTACGGCGGTTTCAAAAAAGAGGACGGCGAACCCGCCGAGCGACTGATGCGGAAGATCCGGGCGAATTTTTCCGGCGAGATTCTCGAATACGCGCCGGTCGCCCAAGTCACTGAAAACGAAGAAAGCAAGACCGGGAAAAATCCCTGATTCCAGCCGCCACGGGCTTTTCATCCGATGATCGTTTTTCGGGGTTGCCAAGGCCCCGCGTGCCGGGCTAATCACCCGCAACGCCAACCACCAACCACAGCAACACATGTCAGACAAAAGCACCGAAGATCGCGTCAAGGACATCATCGTCGACCAGCTCGGCGTGAATGCCGACCAAGTCACGCCGGAAGCCAAATTCGTCGAGGACCTCGGCGCCGACTCACTCGACACCGTGGAACTGGTGATGGCCTTCGAAGAGGAATTCGACATCGAAGTTCCCGACGAGGAAGCCGAGAAGCTGCAATCGGTGGGTGATGTGATCAACTACATCAACAGCCAGCAGGGCTGATCCGGCCCGGCGTTCGTTTTTCGAAACAAGGCGGAATCTCTCACGGGGTTCCGCCTTTTTCGTGTCCGGGTGTTAGGGAAAACCTCAGGCGCAGGCCGGGCAGACGCCGAAGAACTCGAGTTCGTGATAGAGATTCCGGTAGCCGGTTTTCTCGCGGATTTCCTCCTCGAGTTGGTGCACCGGACACGGTGCCTGGATCGCCTCGATGCTGCCGCACTTGGTGCAGATCAGGTAGTCGCTGTGTTTTCCCGGCACCAGCAGCGTGAAATAGGCCGCCCGTTCGTGCAAACCCAGCCGCCTCACCACGCCATGCTCCGCCAGCCGCTGCAAGAGTCGGAAAACCGTGGCCTTGTCACACTGGTCGGCAAGCCGGTCGGACGCGGCCAGCTCC
>DATISV010000522.1:0-2788 GCA_035468505.1 Luteolibacter sp.
CATCACGCTCGAAGACGCCCGCCGCGTGCTGCTGCGCGAACGCCGCCGCATCGACCGCGACTCCGCCGAGCAGGCCGACCTCGTCGCCGCCTCGCTCAAGCGCGAGGCCGACCTCATCCGCCAACGTGGCGGCGACACGGCCATCACCGAGATCAGCCGCCTCTACGACCGCGCGCTGCGCGACTTCGGCGGCAGCGTCACCGGTTTCAAAACCATGGCTTCGGATTACTTCGCTTTCATGCGCGACGATCCCGAACACGCCCGCAAGGCCGCGCGCGACATCGAACTCGCCTTCAAGCGCGTGATCGAAACCGGCACCAAGGAATGGTTCCGCGCCGGGACCGAATCCGGCATCTACCGCATGATCTGCGGCTACTACCGCGCCGCCGGCGATCCCAAGCGCGCCGAAATGCTGGAGAAGCGCATCGAGGTCCTGATGCGCCGGGCGAAGCGCGCGGCGTTGTGAATGGATGTCCTATTGTTCGGTGATCTCGATCTCCGGAGCTTCGCGCGCCAAAAGACTCCTGATCTCCGGCCAGGAATCGAAAATCTCACCGGCAAGTTTGGTCCGGCGTCCGCTCCGCAGCTCCACATAAGAACTGTATTCCGAATCGCTGCTGTAGTGAACCCGTTTGATTTCGGATTTCCGGAACGAATACTTCCGGTATCCGTGACCGCTGCGTTTCAAATCGACAATGGCGACGCGACCGTCACGGACTTCGAAATACAGTTCCGTGGGCCACAGCACCCGTTTCGCAATATTGATGGCCGCCAACAAAAACACGATCGCTAAAATTCCCGCAAAGAGCCATCTGGAATCCTGTGGTGGAAGCCAAAGTGAAATCGCACCGAAAAGAAACACCAGACATGCGCCCGCACATATCACAAGCAGGGCGATATTCGAATGGGTTCTCGACGACCTCGACACTTTCATGTTGCAGACGAAAGCTGGACCGCATGCGCCTGAGGTGGGAAGCCCGAATTCAACCCGCATGATCTGCGGCTACTACCGCGCCGCCGGCGCCCCCAAGCGCGCCGAAATGCTGGAGAAGCGCATCGAGGTCCTGATGCGAAGGGCGAAGCGAGCGGCGCTCCCGGGAATTCACGAATCCGGGCTTTCCGTTAGGGTGGAAATCGTTCAGAAAAATCCGCATGGAGATCGATGAATTGGCGCGGGAGTTGGCGGTGATCCGCACGTCGGCGGGAGTGCTCGGCTGGGACCAGGAAACGTGGCTGCCGCCCGCCGCGGTGGGGCACCGTGCCAACCAACTCGCCTGGCTCGCCGCCCGCGCGCACGAGCTGGCGGTTTCCGGCCGCTGGAAACGCGCGCTCGAAGACACCGAGGCGGCGGACGACGGCAATGACCCGGCACGCCGCGCGAACCTGCGCGAGCTGCGCCGCGAATTCGACCGCGCCACCAAACTGCCGGTCGAACTGGTCGCCCGCGAATCCGCGATCACTTCGCACGCCAAGCACGCCTGGGCGGAGGCCCGCAACCGCAATGACTTTCCCGCCTTCGCGCCGCATCTGGAAAAGCTGCTCGGCATCGCCCGTGAGAAGGCGGATCTCTGGGGTTATGAGGACGAACCCTACGACGCGCTGCTGGAGTGCCACGAGCGCGGCACCAGCACCGCCGCCGTGGCGGAC
This sequence comes from Luteolibacter sp., assembly GCA_035468505.1. Classification (GTDB taxonomy): domain Bacteria; phylum Verrucomicrobiota; class Verrucomicrobiia; order Verrucomicrobiales; family Akkermansiaceae; genus Luteolibacter. Next base: position 1,648 of record DATISV010000522.1, read on the forward strand.
TTGTTCGGCTCGATCAAGCCCGCGCTGCGCGAAACCGCCGCCCTGGCCGTGGAAAAGTCCGCCTCGCGCGCGGTGAAACTGCCCGCCGGATCCTTTCCGGTGTCGCGACAGATCGAGTTCAACGCACGGGTGGCGGAGGCGGTCGGCTTCGATTTCCAGGCCGGCCGGATCGACCCCACCACGCATCCTTTCTGCACCACTCTCGGCCCGTGCGACGTGCGACTGACGACGCGCTACGACGAGGAAGATTTCACTTCGTCGCTGTTCGGCGTGCTGCATGAGGCCGGGCATGGAATATACGAGCAGGGACTGCCCGATGCGGACTTCGGACTGCCCTCCGGCTCGCCCGTCTCGCTGGGCATCCACGAATCGCAGAGCCGGCTGTGGGAAAACCATGTCGGCCGCTCGCAGGCGTTCTGGGAACGCTGGTATCCGGTGGCCTGCGATCTGTTTCCGCAGCTCGCCGGATTGCCGCTCGACGATTTCCTCGCCCACGTCCGCCGGGCCGCCTTCACGCCGATCCGGGTGGAGGCGGACGAGGCGACCTACGATCTCCACATCATCCTGCGCTTCGAAATCGAGCGCCGCATGCTGCGGGGCGAACTCGCGGTCGGCGAGGTGCCTGCCGCATGGAACGAAAGCTTCCGGGACCTCTTCGGCTTCGTTCCGGAAAACGACAGCGATGGCTGCCTGCAGGACATCCATTGGTCGATGGGCGGGCTGGGGTATTTCCCCACCTACACGCTGGGAAACCTCAACGCCGCGCAACTTTTCTCCGCGGCACGGGAAAACCCCGAAATCGCCAGCGCCATCGACGCCGCGGATTACGCGCCGCTGTTAGGCTGGCTGCGGGAACACATCCACGCGCACGGCGGCACGCTCGACCCGGCGGAGCTGATGAAACAAGCGACCGGCCGCGAACCTGCCGCGGAGGATTACCTCGCGCACCTCCGCCAGCGGTATCTTTGAACCGGCCGCTTGAGGCTCAGAGCGCCAGCAGCTTCGCCTTGAGCTGGTCCTTGGTCACCGCCGCACCGACGATCTGATCCTTGACCTCGCCGTTCTTGAAGAACAGCAGCAGCGGGATCGACCGGACGTTGTATTTCACCGCCAGATCGCGGGCTTCGTCCACGTTCACCTT
>DATISV010000523.1:0-11640 GCA_035468505.1 Luteolibacter sp.
GGTAGAGGTCCTCGGGTTTGAAAACCGTCATCTTGCCGAAACCGACGCCGGCGACGGTGTATTTGTCGCCTTCCTCGATCGGGATGACGATGTCGACGCGGCCGTCCTTGACCGGCTCGCGGCGGATGCCGGGGCTGCTCACGCGGAGGTAACCGCGGCTGCGGTAGAAATCGAGCACCGCATTGAGATCCTCGTCGAGTTGGTCGGTCTCGATGCGTCCAGACTTGGTGAGCCACGAAAACCAGCCCTTGGGCTTGGTTTTCATTTCCTTGCGCAGCTCGTTGTCGGTGAACACCGTGTTGCCCTCGAAGCGGATTTTGCGGATCTCGTTCTTGCCGCCTTCCTCGATCACGAAAATCAGATCCGCCACACCCTCGTTTTCGGTGGGCTGGATGCGGTGGCTCACGGTGACGTCCGGATAGCCGTAGCCGCGGTAATATTCCTCGATGTTGCGGCGGGCCTCCAGGATTTCCGCATCGCTCATCACGCCGCGCGGCTTGAGCTTGGTTTCACGCGCGAGTTTCTGATCGCTGAAAACATTGTTGCCCATGAAGCCCACGCCGCCACGCATCGGACGAGTGGTCACCTCGGCAATGAGGCGGACGCTGTCACCCACCGGCTCGGCGAGGAAACGCACGTCGTCCACCAGGCCGGATTCGTAAAGTGCGGCGATGTCGCGGTCGAGATTCTCGGCGCGGTAGGTGCCGCCGGCCTTGGTGCTCATCTGGTTGCGCAGCGCGTCCTCGTTCACCGTCTTGGGACCACGGTAGCGGATGTCCACCGCGCTGATGTTTTTCCCCTCGAAGTCCTGAGCGTGCAGGCTGCCGATCATGGCCGCGAGGGCAACGCAGGCGAGGGTGGCGATACGGGCCATATGGCCGCTGATGAGGTGGCGGGAAAAAAGAGATCGGCGCATGGGGTGTGAAGGGATGCCCGTATGTAGCCGGTCCGATCCGCCGTCCGTCAAGGTGAATAGCGGGAATTCCTAAGATTTCCTTAGCATCCGGATGCCAGGCAGAAGCCGATCGGATGAACACCATGTGATCGCCAGTCCAATCCGCTCCGTCGCCTGTATATGCAGTTGCAGGAGCCCGGTAAACCTGATGAGTTCGCTTGAATGAAGAAACTCCCGGCCTCGCCTTTGGCTCTCGTGATCGGAATCGGCATCGGGTTTATTATCGCGAAAGGGAACAGGCCTGCCGATTCCGGCCATGATGCCGAATCCCTTTCCCCCGGTGGTGATGCAGCTTTGAATCTCCGCTCCCGCCCTTCTTCGAGAATCTCGTCCGCAGGCAAGTCCACCACCGGGCGGACGGCGTCCTCCCCGCGAAGTCTCGCCGCCCTGTTGGAGCTGACCGGCGATCACTGGAATGCCCAGGATTCGATCGCGTTCCTGGAGGCTGTCGAGCGGCTGGGCGCGGAAGAGATCGCCGCGTTGATGATCGATCTTGAGAATCTGGATCCGACCGATCCCCGCCGCTACCGGCTCTGCAACGCCTTGATCAACCGTTGGGCCGCGATCGATCCCGATGGCGCGTGGGATGCCGCCACGCGATTCGGCGACAGGAATTTGAAACGGCTGATGATCTCGTCGGTGATCGGGGCCATTTCCCGGACGGACCTCGGCAAGGCGCGGCAATTGCTTTCCGGCATCAAGGATCCGCAAACCAAGCAGGCCGCACTCTACGCATTCGTAAACCAAGCGGCGTCGGAGGACCCGGAGGAGGCATTTCGTTTGCTGGCATCCGAGTCAACCAACATGCATGGCTATGGCCTTTATCATAATCTCTTTCTAAAGTGGGCGAAGGATGATCCCGATGCCGCCATCTCGAAACTCAATCTGATCAAAGGAACCTCGAACCGGCAGCAGGCACTGCAAGGCATCGCCACGGCGCTCGTCGCATCCGATCCGCAGCGCGCCCTGGACATGCTCGACGGGATGCCGTCCGGACAAAGCCGCACCAGCATGCTTGCCTCGATCACCTCCGCCTGGATGGGCAAGGACAGCGATGCCGCAATGGCATGGATCAATGGCCTGCCTGCGGCGGATCGTTACAAGGCTCTGCAAAACGGCATTTGGCAATTGGCCCAGGAGGACCCCGCCAAGGCCGCCACGTTCCTGTCATCGTTTCCCTCAAACAACCAGACCAGCCACCAGTTTTCGCAATTGGCGGGCCAGTGGGCGCAACAGGACCTCGAAGCCGCCCAAAAGTGGGTGGAATCCCTGCCGGCCGGCCGAACCAGGGAACAAGCCATGAGCGGAATCATCGGCACCCTGGCGCAGACCGATCCTGCGAAAGCGGCGTCCATTCTCGGCGACGCGGTGGTGACAAACCAAAACTCCCACCAGTTTGGCATGGTGGTCGGGGAATGGATCAAGACCGATCAAACGGCCGCGCTCGCATGGCTCGACAGCCTCGACCTGCGAGGGGACGCCCAGCGGAATGTTCACAGCCAGTTCATAAGCAGCTGGGTGAATGAGGATGCTCACGCCGCCAGCCAATATGCGCTGGGAATCCAGGATGAGAAGTCACGGCAGCAGGCGATCGGTTCCCTGATCAGCGCATGGGGCAACAATGATCCGGTAGCGGCTCGTGAATGGATCATGAACTCCCTCGAGGGCGATTCCAAGAACCGCTCGCTCAACTCCCTGATTCAGAACCTGAGCTATCAGGACTACTCCACCGCGCTTCAATACTATCAGGAAGCGACTGCGAACCTCGCGCCGGAAGCGATCGAAAAGACCTTCGGAGCCGCCACATCCCAGATCGCCAGCAATTGGGCTCAGAGTGATCCCAAGGCCGCCGGCCAATGGGTGTTGAGTCTTCCCGAAGGAGATTCACGCACAAACTCCATCCGATCCTTGGTGGATAATTTGGGAGATCACGACATCAAAGGCGCCGCGGAATTCGTCAACACCCTCGCGCTGGGGAATGAACGCGACCAGGCGGTGGGAGCGCTGGTATCCGATCTTAGACAACAGGGCGATCCGGAGTCCGCATTCGACTGGGCCGCCAGCATCAGAGATGTCTCAAGGCGGGAAAGCATGATCCGCGACGCTGCGAACGAATGGAAGGAATATGACCTGGCGGCAGCCCGCGCAGCCGTGGCTGCGGCCGACCTCGGCAACGAGGCCATGAACAAGATCATCAAAAGACTTGAAAACTGAAAGGAGCCGCGTTTGGCGATCCCGCGGCGTTTGCGGAGCTTTTTGATCCGGTTGGTTCACCACAGCCGCTCGCCGAGCGTTAAGGCAGCAGGTTGTAAGGCTGAATCCCGAAATTCTTGCCCCCTGCCCGCCGGTCCCCTACATCCCCGGCGTGCTGACGATCAAGAAACTGACCAAGACACTCGGAGGACGCACCTTGCTGCGTGAGGCGGAAATGTCCATCAACTGGGGCGAGCGCGTCGCCCTCGTCGGCCCCAATGGTGCCGGCAAGTCCACCCTTTTCCGCATGATCCTCGACGAGGACCAGCCGGACGAGGGCTCCATCGAGCGCGACGAATACGCGATCACCGGTTACCTGCCGCAGGAGGCGGCCGAGCCGTCGGACGAGACGATCATCGAGATCGCCATGGGCATCACGCCCGAAATGATCGGCATTCTCCGCACCATGCGCGAATACGAGGCCAAGGGCGATCATGGCCATCCGGACTTCGCCAAGGCGCAGGACCAGTTCACCCACCTCAACGGCTACCAGCTCGAACCCAAGGCCAAGAAAATCCTCGCCGGCCTCGGCTTCAAGCAGGGCGATTTCCACAAGCCCGCGCGCACGTTTTCCGGCGGCTGGGTGATGCGCGCCCACCTCGCCCAACTCCTCGTCATGGAGCCGGACCTGCTGATGCTCGACGAGCCGACCAACCACCTCGACCTGCTCTCGCTGCTGTGGCTCCAGCGCTACCTGCTCAACTACTCGGGCGCCATCCTGATGATCTCGCACGACCGCGACTTCATGGATGCCATGATCGAGACCGTCATCGAGATCGATCCCGACGCCGCGAAACTCATTTCCTACACCGGAAACTACAGCTCCTATCTCGACCAACGCGAAAAGACCTACGAACAACGCGTCCAGGCATACCGCGCCCAGCAGAAGGAAATCGAGGGACACCAGGAATTCATCGACCGCTTCCGCCAGGTCGGTTCGAAAGCCGCGCAGGTGCAGAGCCGCATCAAGTTTCTGGATAAACTCGAACGCGTGGAAAAACCCCGCGCCCCGCGCAAGCCGTTCAAATTCACCTTCCCCCAGCCGCCGCGGTCCAACCAGAAGGTCATAGAACTCTCCAAGGTCTCGCAGGCCTATGGTGAAAAGCGCATCTACAAGGACCTCGACCTCACAATCGAACGCGGCGACCGCATCGTGCTCGTCGGCCCGAACGGCGCGGGAAAATCCACCCTCCTCAAAATTCTCGCCGGCATCCTGCCGATCGACGGCGGCAAGCGCGAACCCGGCTATGCCACCAAGCTCGGCTACTACTCGCAGCACCGCCTCGAGTCGCTCAACGAACACAACACCGTGCTCGACGAGGTCATGGGTTGCTGCCCGACTCTGCGCGACGAGGACGCCCGCTCGATCCTCGGCACTTTCCTGTTCCGCCGCGCCGATGTGGAAAAACGCTGTGGTGTTCTATCAGGAGGCGAGTAATCCCGCCTCAACCTGGTGAAGTTCCTCGTCGATCCGCCGAACTTGCTGCTGATGGACGAACCCACCACCCACCTCGACATCCTTTCCATCGACTCGCTGGTCAACGCGCTCAAGGCTTACGAGGGCACGCTCGTTTTCATCTCCCACGACGTCCATTTCATCCGCCAGCTCGCCGAGACCACGCTGCACATCACCCGCGCGGAAGACGACTCATCGGCCGTGGTCACCCGCTACACCGGCGGCTACGATTACTTCCTTGAGAAATCCGGCCTCAACGACGACCGCGGCGCGGTGACCGCTTGAGCCGCCGGCTCATGCCCTGCCACATGAAGCCGCCATCCAACAACCACGACCTGCCTCCCGCAACGCGCGGATGCTTCATCGTCATTGAAGGCATCGACGGCACCGGCAAGTCCACGCAGGCCAGGCGGCTTGCCGAATGGTTCGAAAAAAACGGCTGCGAGGTGTTGCTCAGTCGCGAACCCACCGACGGCCCGTGGGGCGGGAAACTGCGCGAGTCCGCCGCCAGCGGCAGGCTCTCTCCGGAAGACGAGTTGCAATATTTCCTCAACGACCGTCGCGAGCATGTGGAACACAAAATCCTCCCCGCCCTCGCCGCCGGCAAGGTGGTCATCCTCGACCGCTATTACTTCTCCACCATGGCCTATCAGGGCGCGCGCGGGTTCGATCCCGTGGAAATCCGCCGTCTCAACGAGGCATTCGCACCGGTGCCGGATCTGTTGCTCATTCTCGATCTCGACGTGGATCATGCCCTCGCGCGCATCGGTCACCGTGGCGATGCCGCCAACGAGTTCGAGCAACGCGACGCCCTGCAGTACTGTCGCGACATCTTTCTCACGTTGCGCGACGAGCCATTCGCGCGGGTCATCGATTCCAGCGGCACGCTCGACGACGTGACCGGACGCATCAACGACGCCGTCGCCGCCGCGCTCGCCGGATGAAATTCCGGCGGAATGCCGCCGCGCAAAAAAATCCCGCGGTCATTGAATAACACCTCGTGAGTCCCGTCATAACCCGCGAACCCCGACGTTCGTGATTATGAATAAACTGATACCCACCACACTCATCGCGGCGCTGGCCATGATCGTGGCCGCGCCACTCGCCGACGCCCGCCCGCACCATCGCGGCAAACATCACAAACATCATTACAAGAGCCATGTGTATGTCAGCGGCTACCGTTCCTGCGGCACGCCGATCTATCAGGAAAGATATGTCAGGCACTACCGGAGCTGCGGCACGCCCGTCTGGGGCCACCGCGTCGTCGCCCCGCCCCGCCATTACCGTCACGCAAGGCCCCGCTACCATCGTGATTCCTATTGTCCCCCACCCCGTCCGGTCTGCCCGCCTCCGCGTTACCACCGTTCCGGAGGAAGGGTCATCATCCAGGGCATACTGGGGCTTTGATGCGCCCCTTCATTCCCCGCCACACCCCGGCAAGAAACGGCTCCGCCACAAGCGGAGCCGTTTCGCTTGGCGCATGGCAGGAGAGAAAAAAATTCGACCCTTAAGGGGAAAAATGTCCGTTTTGTCTGAATTCCAAACATAAATAGGCGAATGATGACAAGCGAGACACCAGACGACCGCAAACTGCTCCATGCCTTCGTGAGCACGAAGGACGAGGTGGCGTTCGCGGAACTCGTGCGGCGTCATCAGACGATGATGCTCGCGGTGGCTCGCCGGGTTTGCGGCGATCCGCACGACGCCATGGACGCGATGCAGCGGACCTTGGTCGCCTTTGCACGTCGCTCCGGCGAAATCCGGGTTGACGAAGCGGGCGTCGGACCGTGGCTGCACCGGGCCACAACTCTGGAGGCGCTGGCGGTTCGGCGCCAACGGATCAATCGAAGCATTCGGGAACTGGAAGCCATGGAACAGCAACAACTTCAAACCGGAGGCATGCCGCCCGAAACCGCGGCCGAACTGGACGAGGCGATCAACCGGCTCTCGCCGAAAGACCGCTCGGCCATCGTCCTGCATTTCCTCGAAAACCTGCCGTTTCGCGCCATCGCGAAGAAACATGGCGGCACCGAGGCCGCGTGGCAGAAGCGCGGCGTGCGGGCGCTTGAAAAATTGTCCGTCATCCTGCGCCGGCGCGGCGTGGTCGCCACGGGAACGGCCCTGGGCACATGGCTCGCAGCCAGCCCCGCCGCCGAGGCGGCAATGCCTGCGGCCGCAATCACCAAACTGCTCCGCGAAGCGCTCCACCAGCCCTTGGCCACCGCCGCCACCACGCCAACCGGCTCCACGCTCTTGCTGCTCATGAAAACGAAAGCTACCCTCGCCCTCTGCTTCATCGGTGGAGCCGTCATTTCCTATGGATTGAGCGAAAGCAATACCCGCGCCGTCATTTCCGCTCAGGAGGAAATCACCCGGAGCCCCCTGCCGTCACGCACCGACCGTTCATTCAGAGCCGAGCCCGCCTTCAACCTCGAACGGATTGCCAGCGCCATCAGTCAATACGACTCGCAGGATCAGGCGGACCCAGCCGCCGAGAGCCGCCTACGCGCCCTGATGTTCAGCGTGCCGGAGGAGTATCTCGATTCGGTCCATCGTCTTTTTGAGGAAATCGAAAACCCCGACCGCTTCGGTGAAATCGCCGCCTGCTTCTTTTCCCGCTGGGCGGAAATCGACCCCGAAGCCGCCTGGCTCGCGGCGCTCTCGGAGGAAACCTATCTCCAGTCCGCACGACGTGGCGTCATGCTCACCTGGCTGAACATGGATCAGGAGGCAGCGGTTGCCGCCATGATGAAAAACCGCTCCGATGAGCATGATCTGCTGGTCTTGCATGAATTCGCCATGATGAAAGTTCAGCACGATCCCGCAGCGGCTGCCGATCTGGTGGATCGGCTGGCGGAGGTCTGGCCGCGCGCGGATCGTCGATTGTTCGAAGACGTGGCGAGAACATGGGCTTACAACGACCCCGGCCCGGCCGGCGAGTGGGTGGGGAGTTATTGGAACCGCGATCTCCGGAATGAATTCCTCAAACGCTTCGCGTGGCGGGTGGGGTATAAGGATTATCGCGAGGGATTCCGGATGGCTGACCGCATAGATGATCCGGAGCTGCGCCAGCGCGCGAGGTGCTCGGCACTGATTTGGTGGGGTGGCAAAAGGGATGCCGTCCTTCCTGATGTGGGCGATCCAGCCATGGACATCAGCGGTGGATTTCCCGACGATTGGAACCTTCTTGAAGTGTCTGCATTTGCAAGTGGGATGATGCGCAATTTCACCCAGCACTATCCCGATGTGCTGGCCGTGGCGAAAAACGAAGCGGAGCGACAGGCGGTTTACCGGGGTGTGATCGAGGGAGCGGTTTATAGCCAGCCAGCGGCAATCTCTCACGCGGTCGAGAACGTCGATCCTGGTTTCACGTCCACTGAGGAAGGGCGGAATACGCTGAGCACCTACATTCTCCGCTGGATGGAGCAGGATGCCACTGCCGCCTCCTCGTGGCTGGAGTCACAACCGGCGAACTCGAAAACCGCGATCATGCGCGAAGCCCTCCTCAAACAAAGCTCCGAAAAAGAATGAGTCCCATGTCTTCCGATCGCCTCAAACAAACCGCCCTGTGGTCCGCCGCCCTCGTCTTGGGATTGGTCTGCGGGCGAATGATGCATTCGGCGATTGGCGGTTCATCTGGAGCTGGAGCCACAGGTCAGGGCGCTGCCGGTTGGGAGTCTTTGGAGGCTCACGCCCAGCGAAGCTCTCTCATGTCATCAACCAGCCGTTACCTATGGCGGGAAACTGCCGAATTGAGAGACCCGGAAACCTACGATAGAGGAGTCGAGCGGCTTCACCGCGACTCACGTAGTCCATTGCGGGCTGTCTCGCTGCAAAGCCATCGCATCCAGAACAGCAGCTTTGAGGAGTGGGAGCATCTGATCGCCGAGGGCAAGGTGGATCGTTTGGAAATCCTCGCTGAGGTCGGTGCCTATCTCGCCCGCCTGGATCCGGAGAGGGCGTTGCACTTCTTGTTTCACGGGTCGAAAAGCTTTGATACGCTGGAGCATTTCTACGCATTCCGGGATTCCGTCGTTGCCACCATCACCAAGACGGATCCTCAGAGGGTCTTCGATACTTTGAAGGCCATGAAACGCGGGGGAGCGCAGATGGACAATTCCCGCTTCTTCAGCGAGTCCTGGGCAAAGAACGATCCGCGGGCCGCCGCCGATCATTTCGAAGAACTGATGCCCCTGAGAAACATGGCGATGGAAGGACCCAGCCCGAAAATCCCGTACGCCGAGTTTTCCCAAATCATCATGAAATCCTGGATCTCCAAAGACCCCGCTGAAGCCCGGGCCTATCTGGAGGATCTTCCCGCAAGCCCCAAACGGAATGCATTGCAGGCTGCTTTCGACCGCCTCAAGGCGAACACCGAACCCGAATGAATGCCTTATGTTCACACGTCGTATCAACTCCGCACCCAAACGCCTCCGCGAGAAACTCACATCCATCTGCCTGCTGGCTCGTGGAGACGTGCCCGGGGATCAGATCGCCGTGACCTGGGTGGATGTCGAACCCGGCGGCCGGCAGATTCCCCACAGCCATCCGGAGGTGCAGGTTTACATCATCATTGCCGGTCGGGGACTTATGGGTGTCGGCGATCAGGTCAAGCAGGTCTCGCCTGGCGAACTCATCCACGTGCCCTCGGGAAAAATGCACGGAATCGAGAATACGGGGGAGCAGACGCTCAGCTATGTGACTGCCGCAAATCCTGCCTTTGATTACACCGAGGCATACGACCGGGGACCTTTGGTGAAACGGGCCTTTCGATTCAAAAAATAGCGATCGCTTGGAATCTACCATGCCGTTGCACACGCACCAGTGGCCACGAATCCGATCCCGATCACAATTCCACATGTCTCTCGCTTCCCACATCCCGCTTCCCGTTGACCATCAATCGCAAAGTATCCGGAAAAGCAGCGCTCTAACCAAAACGTTTCTGGAAATGGATTTCATGAAATGCCCCAAATGCGATCATCGAATGCGAATGGCTTTTTGCAATCGGGCGTCCGGACTGTCCTGCGTCGAACCCGACCAATTCGCGTATGCCGTGGTCAGGGATACCGATCTTTCAGGCTCGGCGTGGCGCAATTTGATCCCATGGACGGCAAGCTGGCACCCGGCGCATCTCTGCGAGGCTTGCGGCATGTATGCGGTCGAATACCGGCGGACATTCTCCCGCAAGCAAGTCGAGGCCATCATCGACAGAATGCAGGACGAAATCATCTCGGCGGGATTCTGATGAACCGGACTATTTTCCGATGGAAACGGATTCAGAAAACACACACGATCGCCGTGAGGACCCAAACCAAGCCTACGACCGGGGGCAGATGGTGGCTGGTTGCCCATCGATTCAAAAAGCAGCGATCCACCGGAATTTACGAACCCTTTGCACACGGAACCGGAAATCACCAATAAACTGCGGTATGAAAAAATGGATCCTCTCCCTCCTCGCTCATGGAATTTGCCTTGCCTCCATGAGCGCGGAAGCTCCCGAGCGCATTCTACTACCTGCCTTCGGCGTCACTCAGGAAATCGCCGATCCTCAGGATCTTGCCGCACGTATCGAGGCGCTCGCCGCTTCTTCCAATTTTCACTCCGGAGAGAAGGGCGGCCTGGACACGACACTGATGACCGTCCATGTCGATTACCGGAAATGCGTGGCGAGCGGCAGATACATCGTCGTCCGCTATGGTAAACCTTACTCTCTGCGAATCGTCGGTAATCGTGAGGTGAGGCAGGATTTGTCCGTGCGGGAAATCGTCATCGGAATCACCGAGGACCGGATGCCATCTGCCCTCTTCGCCATTACGGACGGGAACGAGGTGTTGGCTTTCTCCAAGTTCCGAGGCGACCTCGCTGTTCAGATTCAGAAAACACTGGCCGCCACCGCCGATGGCAATGTCGGGCAAGACTCTGTCGAGCCGAAAGCCGAGGCATCATCCGACAAGGATGAAAGCCGGCTCTCCATTTCCCCCGCCGATTACAAGGTGGTCTCGGTGGCTGGCGTGTTTGGGACCTATGGAATTTCCAGCGTCGGAGATGTCGTCAGGTTCGATCCGAATAAGATCCTGAACGAAAAGCCACGAACTCTGGAATTCAAACCTGCTGATGACCGGCCAGGGCCGGCCTACTTGAATCTTCCGGAATTCCGTCTTGAGCGGGTGCTGCATCACAAGGGGCACAACGTGGGATTCAGCTTCTTCTGCCGCCAGGGAATTCAGCCAGGAGGCTCACTGCTTCGCTTCGATCTGCGAACCGATTGGGACAAGATGTTCGTGGTCTATGAGTCGGATGGGATCGTTCACGGAGTGATGATCCTGGAGAAAATTCTCCGTAACGCGAAGTGAACCGAAAAACCAGATCCAATGAAAAAATGTCCGTTCCGGCCGGTCAGTGGACATTTACTGCAGTTACTGTTGTGGCAGCAGCATGAATAGAACCCATTTCCAAAAGAATGAACCAAATGGTTTTCGCGCGAAAACGAGCGAATCGACCAAGGGCGGCAGCTTGCCGGTAAATCGATCGCAATTCTCAAACGAATGTCTCGATGCCAATAACACGAAAAAGTTCACACGGTAAACCTATTAAAAATTTCTTTCATCAATCTAATTAACTGTTCGTCTTTAAATTATGACTCAAAATATTCAACGATGAAAATAGCAGTTCTTTTTGGTGGCACCAGTGAGGAGCGGGATGTCTCTTTGGCGAGCGGTGGACAAGTCATTCGGGCTTTGAGATTGGCGGGGCATGAAGTGCTCGCCATCGATACCTCGCGGGGCTTTCTTTCACCGCCCGAGGTGGAGGCCGTGATCGTGGCGAAAGTGGATCCGTTTCCTCCGGCTCAGGAGGCTTTGGCAGCGATACACAATCAGGCGCTTGCCATTGCTAATGCACCAGATTTGGGCGCCGTCGATGTCGTGATGCTCGCCTTACACGGCGGCTCGGGTGAGGACGGAAGCGTGCAGGCATT
>DATISV010000524.1:0-2009 GCA_035468505.1 Luteolibacter sp.
GCACTGCGAGCAGGCGGGCATCGTCGGCAGCCTCGGCCCGGCATTCAGCCTGATCGAGGGCAACCACATCCATGACATCCACATCCGCCGGCTTTTCAGCGGAGCGGAAATGGCCGCCATCAAGTTCCATGCGCCGATCGACACCGTGATCCGCGACAACCACATCCACCGCGCGTGCCGCGGCATTTGGCTCGATTGGATGACCCAGGGCACCCGTGTCACCCGCAACCTGGTGCATGACATCGCTCCCTGGGAGGACGTCTTCGTCGAGGTGAATCACGGACCGTTCCTGATCGACCACAATCTCTTCCTCTCTCCGTTCTCGCTGGCGGACTGGTCCGAAGGCGGCACCTACACCCACAATCTGTTCGCCGGCAAGGTGGTCGCCCGGCCCGAACCGAGACGTGAAACGCCATGGCTGGAAGAGCACGGGACCCGAATCGCCGGACTTGCGAGCACCAAGGGCGGCGACAACCGTTATTACAACAACCTCTTTGTCGCGCCTGCCGGTCTCGCCGGTTACAACGAGTCCGTCACGCCCAACACAATGAAGGGCAATCTGTTTCTCCACGGTGCTAGGCCGTCGCGCCACGAGGCATCGCCCGTGGTGCTCGCGGATTTCGATCCCGCCATCCGCCTGCGCGCGGAAAACGGCACGTGGTTTCTCGATCTGAATGTCGGCTGGGGCGGCACCGCCAGCGGACCTCTCGTGACGTCCGACTTGCTCGGCGAGACCGCGGTCAGCGGCATGGCTTTCGTGAAACCCGATGGATCGCCCTATCGACTCGACCGCGATTTCCATGGTGGCAGTCATGCGGGAAACAATCCATCGCCCGGCCCCTTCGCGGGGATTGGCGATGGCACGCATTCCATCAAGGTCTGGCCGCCCGCGCGCCCGTGATCCGCAAGCCCGGCAATGTGGTCAGCGGCCTGGGGAGAGAACCGGGACTTGCCGGGACGCGCATCTCACGGCATGTTCCCCGGCATGCAACCCGTGACCGAACGCCTTCGCAGTTTCCTGCAATACGTCGCCGTGAAGCTCATCGACGACCCGGGCCAGGCGCAGCTCAAGGTGGCCGAGCTGGGGCCGAAAAAGGTCCGCTTCAAACTGGTGCTCGGCAAGTCGGACGTGGCGATGCTGATCGGCCGCAATGGCTTCACCGCCTCCGCGCTGCGCAACGTGCTCAAGGCGGCGGCCGAAAAGGAAGGGGTGCACGTGGCATTGCAAATCCACTCGCATGAGGAGGAAGCGGAGCTGCTCGCGCGCGGCGAATGAGGCCGTGACAGCGCAGCGCCTGAGCTTGTGGATCGATGCCGCGCCCCGACCTGGACCGGAGGCGATGGCGGTGGACGAATGGCTGTGGGCAACCGCCGCAGAGCCGGTGCTGCGAATTTATCGTTGGAGTGGAAACTGGGGCAGCATCGGGTGCTTTGGGCGGCTCGACGAGGCGCGCGCCGCCCTGCCCGGACTCGACTGGGTACGGCGCTGGACCGGAGGCGGCACCGTGGACCACCGTCGCGACTGGACCTACACGCTGGTCGTCCCCGCCGGCGAACCGCTGGCCGCCCTGCGCGGAGCGGAAAGTTACCGCATCATCCACCGCGCGCTGGCCGCAGCCTTGATTGAGGAGGGGCGAACGGCGGAACTCGCCGGGCTCTCGCCCGCCGCGGCGGGCGGGCTGTGTTTTGTGAAACCGGTCGAGCATGACCTGCTGGACGCCGGTGGATGCAAACTCGCCGGTGCCGGCCAGCGCCGCAACCGCGCGGGACTGTTGCATCAGGGATCGGTGGCGCTGCCTGTGGCGGATGCCAGCGCATCCATCCTGCGCGCCCGCCGCTTGGCCGCGGCACTGGCCGGAAGCTTCGGGGAAACGGAATTTCACCCTCCAGCGGAGGACTTGCGGCAGCGGATCGCGCGGCGTTACGGGAATCCGGAATGGACCGGGCGGCGTTGAGACTCAGCCGAGCTGTTGTTTCACCCGTTCAAGCACTTCGCCATAGGCCTCCAT
>DATISV010000525.1:0-4059 GCA_035468505.1 Luteolibacter sp.
CCCGGGCGCTCGGGACCGACCAGGTCTATGCGGTGTTCTTTGTCGGCGCGATGTTCCTCGCCGCCGGCACCGCGATCTTCAAGCCGGGCATCCAGGGCCTGCTCGCCAACCGCATCTCCAAGGACGCCGGGCCGCTCGGCTGGGGATTGTTCTATCAGATGGTCAATGTGGGCGCTTTCGTCGGCCCGCTGCTCGCCGCCTACCTGCGGGTGCTTGATTGGGAATACGTGTTCATCGCCTGCTCCGCCGCCATCGCGCTGAACTTCATCCCGTTGTTCATGTTCAAGGAGCCGGCCCGCCCGGTTGCCGAGGGTGATACGCTTCCCGGTCCGTTCCGGATGCTGTTCGAATCGGTGCGCGGTTTGCTGGAACCCAGGATCTTCTTCTACACCATCTCCTTCTGCGGATTCTGGCTGATGAACATGCAGTTCTTCGATATCCTGCCGAATTTCATCGACGACTGGATCGACTCGCGCGCCGCCGCCAATATGCTGATGGGCATTTTCGGTGAAGGAAACATACCCGTCGTCAACGGCGGCAATCTGACGCAGGAATGGATGCTGAACGTCAATGCGCTGCTCATCAGCATCTTCGCCTTCCTCGCCGGCTACGCCACCGGGCGATTGAGTTCGCTGTCGAACATCGCGTTGGGCACCGCCCTGGCCATCATCGCGATTTTCGGCCTGATGGGTTCGATGAGCGGCTGGTGGGTGCTTGGCTGCATTGTGCTCTATTCAATTGGCGAAATGACCGCCGCACCCAGCAATTTCCGCTACCTCAACCGCATCGCGCCCGCAGGCAAGAAGGGACTCTACATGGGATACTCGAACTTCACCGTGGGGATCGGCTGGTCGATCGGCTCGATCATGGCCGGCCACCTCTATCACAACAACGGCGACAAGGCGGAGCTGGCCCGACGCCATCTCGTGGACAAACTCGGGATGGATGCCGGGGAAGTGGCCGCGCTGTCCAAGAGCGATGTGCTGCCGACGCTTCAGGACCAACTCGGCATGGATGCCGATGCCACCCGGCAGTTGCTGTGGGACACCTACGATCCCTATTCGATGTGGCTCATCTTCGGTCTCATCGGTGTCGGTTCGCTGGTGGCGCTGCTCATTTACAACCGCTTCGTCGTCGCCGCCGATGCCAATCCGAACCACTCGTTCAACGTCCGCGGCGACATGTGGGTGAAGGCGTTCCTCTACCCGATCTGTGCGATCATGGTCGTCTCATGCTGGTTCTTCCCGTCCACCGGACTCATCCTCAACACCCTGTTTTTCTGCATGATGGGCGTGATCGCCTTCTTACAGAAAAAAGGTGTCGTGCCGCCATCCAATACCACTCCGGGTGCAAGTTGAGGCAGAAGAGTTCGAAAAATCCGTGAAATCCGTGCCATCCGTGGTTTCTTGACCGAAACCCCACACCATCCCCATTCCATGAAACCGCCACCCAGCATCTTCAACGACGTCCTAGGCCCGGTGATGCGCGGGCCGAGCAGCTCGCACAGCGCGGCCGCCAACCGGATCGGCCGGCTCGCCCGCGACCTCGCCGGAGAACCGGTGCGCAGGCTGGCGGCCTTCTACGATCCCAACGGCTCGCTGGTCACCACGCACAAGGAACAGGGCACCGACCTCGGGCTCTACAGCGGCATTCTCGGCTGGGAGCCCGATGACGAACGTTTGCCGACCTACCCGCAGGCGCTCGCCGACGCCGGCATCGAGGTGGAGGTGAATTACGTTTCCTACGACGCGCCGCATCCGAATTTCTACCGATTGGAAATCACCGGTGAAAGCGGCACGGTCTATCATTTCGACGCCACCTCGACCGGTGGCGGCATGATTGAGTTGCAGGCCATCGACGGCACACCGCTTGGCGGCACTGGCGACCTACACAGCACGCTGTTCTGGCTCGATGGCCAACCGGATGAACGGATCTATCAGGATTCGCCGATCGCCAACGCCTGCGAAACCATCGAGTGGCTGCCCGGCCCGGATGGCGGCGGACTGCTGCGCTTCGACTCACGCCAACGCCCATCAGACGACGACGTTTCCCAACTCGCCGCGGAACTCGGCGCCAGCCGCCACCGCACGCTCGGCGCGGTGTTGCCGATCCTCTCGCGCAAGGGTCTCTCGGTCCCCTTCACCCGCGCCGGGGAAATGGAAAGCCACCCGGAATTTTCCGACCGCCCGCTGTGGGAAAGCGCCGCATGCTATGAAGCCGCGCGTGGCGGCATCACGCCGGACGAAGTGCTCGAACGCATGAAAGCGCTCGCGAAAATCATGCATGGCGCGGTGAAAACCGGCCTCGCCGGCACCCAATACGCCGACCGCATCCTGCCCTCGCAAAGCCCCGGCTTCGAGCGCGCCGAAAAGGAAGGCCGCCTCATTCCCGCCGACATCAACAACCGCATCGTCCGCTACGTTTCCGCTATCATGGAGGTGAAGTCGTCGATGGGTGTCATCGTCGCCGCGCCCACCGCCGGTTCCTGCGGCGCGATGCCCGGCGCGGTGCTCGCCGTGTGCGACGCCATCGGTGCGTCCGAGGACGAACGCGCCAAGGCCCTGCTCATCGCCGGATTGATCGGCGTGTTCATCGCGCGCGACGCCACCTTCGCCGCCGAGGAAGGCGGCTGCATGGCCGAGTGCGGGTCCGGTTCCGCCATGGCCGCCGCCGCCATCGTGCATCTTGCCGGCGGCAGCACCGCGCACCAAATGGCCGCCGCATCCATCGCCTTGCAGAACTGCTTCGGCATGGTCTGCGACCCCATCGCCAACCGCGTCGAAGCCCCATGCCTCGGCAAAAACGTCATGGCCGCCACCAACGCGCTGTCCTGCGCCAACATGGCCCTCGCCGATTACCAGCACCTCATCCCCTTCGACGAAGTCGTGCTCGCCATGGCCAAGGTGGCCCACCAGATCCCGCGCGAACTCCGCTGCACCAACCTCGGCGGCCTCTCCATCACACCCACCGCCGCCCGCATCGCCGAAAAACTCGCCGGCAAAGGCTGCCAGTGTGCCACCACCGCCGGCAAGGCGTAGCCGTCCCGTAGGACGGGATGGGAACGCGTGGTGATGCAGTTGGTGTCTAACAAAAACTAAACCCGTGTCATGAAACGCGCCGCCGCCATCCTCGGAATGGCATTCCTCGCCGCCTGCGGAGAACCCACCGGCAAGCAACCGGCCGCCATCACCACGCACGGTTCCAAACTCGCCGACCTGGTCTTCGCCGCCAACGCGCCGGTCTTCGACCCCGGCGGCGCGCCATTCGTGGAAGCGGTGGGGATCGATGGAGTCTGGAAAATCCACGACGGCGGCGTGTGGATCGCCGATGGATCGGACGAGACCGGGATTTCCAGAATCATGGAAGAAATTAAAGCCAAGCGCCCGGATTCACGCATCCTGATCAGCGCGGGAAAGAATACCGCGTTCCGTGAAATCGAAACCTTGGTCAGGGGCGTCACGTCGGCCGGATTGACTGGCATCAATTTCCTCGTCGCCAGCGGCTCGCAAAAGCCTGAAACGCATGCCTTTCAACTTGATCTGCCAAAGATCGGCGACGAGGAATACCCCATTCCATACGACCCATTTTTCGTTAGGCTCGACGCGCAGGGAGCTGTGTGTTCCGGCATCGGCAACTCCAGCAGCATGCTCGATCCACCTGATGCCGATCATTCTTTGCCCGGGTTGAACAGCATTCTGGAACTGTTCGCATCTGCGGCCCGAGCTGCAGAGACCCAAGGCATTTGTCAGGTCTATATCGAACCAGCCGCAAGCTATCAGCGGGCGATCGATCTGATGTCGCGATTCCACGAACACCGGATTCTCATGCGATTCACGAATTTCCGCATCGAACGCGAAAAGCCTCCGATAAAGTCGAAACCCAAACCCAGCCCGCCGGGCAGGCCAAAAAAAATAATCCACATTCCAGTCGAAAACGAAGACGCAAACGACTGACCATCAGTCTTTACGGAAAAATGTCTCAGGTGAGACATTTTTTCCGTCAACGGTCCGGATGGCGGAGGATCGGCTTGATTTGTTAAGATCGCCTAATAAACTCGGG
>DATISV010000526.1:0-3089 GCA_035468505.1 Luteolibacter sp.
TCCTGCACTCGTCCGCAGCCTATCCCGCAATCGAAAACTGAAATCACCCATGAAATCCCGAATTCTTCCCGCAGCCCTCGCCCTGCTCGTCACCGCGCTCCCCGCCACGGCTCAGAACGAACGACCACCCGATTTCACCAAGGGCGATCCCATCCCGGCAAATGCCAAACACGACTGGAACCTCGGCGCCACCGGCATGCGCGGCTGGATCTACTCGAACACACTCGTCACCTACGACGCCCGCCAGATCTACGTCACTCAAGTGGACACCGGCTCACCCGCTGACGGCACCATGGCCGTGGGTGACGTCATTCTTGGCGTCGGCGGCGGGAAGTTTTCCTACGACCCGCGCACCGAGTTCGGCAAAGCCCTCACGCATGCCGAATCCGAAGCTGGCGCCGGAAATCTAACACTCACCCGCTGGCGCGCCGGGAAAACCGAGGACGTCACCTTGAAGCTCCCGGTGCTCGGCAGCTACTCGGCCACCGCGCCATACGATTGCGAAAAATCCCGCAAGATCCTCGAACTCGGTTGCAAAACCCTTGCCGCACGCATCGCCGCCAACGCCGAACGCGAGAATCCGATCCCTCGCTCCCTCAACGCGCTCGGCCTGCTCGCCAGCGGCGATCCCGATTACCTGCCGCTGCTCAAAAAGGAAGCCGAATGGGCCGCCAACTTCAAAACCGACGGCTTCCAAACCTGGTATTACGGCTATGTCATGTTGTTCCTCGGCGAATACGTCCTCGCCACCGGCGACCAGTCGGCGGTGCCCGGCCTTCGCCGCATGGTTCTCGAAGCTGCCAAGGGCCAGAGCGCCGTCGGTTCCTGGGGCCACGGCTACGCCTTGCCCGATGGCCGCCTCGGCGGATATGGCATGATGAACTCGCCCGGCATCCCGCTCACCATCTCGCTGGTCATGGCCCGTGCCGTCGGCATCGACGATCCCGCCATTTCCCGCGCCATCGAGCGCAGCCAGTTCCTCCTCCGCTTTTATGTCAACAAAGGCTCCATCCCCTACGGCGACCACGACCCATGGATTCAAAACCACGACGACAACGGCAAAAACGGCATGGCCGCCACTCTCTTCAATCTAACGAACGAAAAGGACAACGCCGAATTCTTCTCCCGCATGTCGCTCGCCAGCCACGGCCCCGAGCGCGATACCGGCCACACCGGCAACTTCTTCAACATCCTCTGGGCCACTCCCGGCGTCGCGCTCTCCGGACCCCAGGCCACCGGCATCTGGATGAAAAACTTCGGCTCATGGTATTTCGATCTCGCCCGCAGGCCCGACGGCTCGTTCGTCCATCTCGGTCCGCCCGAACCCACCCCCGACAGCTATCACAACTGGGACGCCACCGGTCTTTATCTGCTCGCCTATGCCATGCCGCTGCGGAAGATTTATCTAACAGGAAAACGCGACGGCATCGTCCCGCAGCTCAACGCCGAAGCCGCGCAAGCCGTCTTCAACGACGGCATCGGTTGGGACAACAAGGACCGCCACAGCTTCTACGACAAACTCGACGACGACGAGTTGTTCAAACGTCTATCCAGTTGGTCGCCCGTCGTCCGCGACCGTGCCGCCATCGCACTCAGCCGCAGGCCGTCACCCCCGATCGACCGCCTGATCGCCATGCTCGAATCCACCAACCTCGACGAACGCTACGGTGCCTGTGACGTTTTCGCCCTCCTCCGCGGCCGCGCCGAGCCTGCCGTCGATCCCCTCATCGCCTGTCTCTCGCACTCCGACATGTGGCTGCGCGTCAAGGCCGCCGAGGCCCTCACCGGCATCGGCAAGCCCGCCGCCAAGGCCGTGCCGAAGTTGTTGGAATTGATGACTCTCGAGGACAAGGCCAAGGACCCGCGCAACATGCACCAGCGCTACATCACCATCGCGCTCTTCAATCGCGGCCGCGACCTGCTCGCGGAATCCCTTGCCACCGCGGACCGCGACCTGCTCCACAAAGCCGTGAGCGCCGCCCTGCAAAACCAGGACGGCCGCGCCCGCAGCGCGATCGAATCGCTCTACGATAAACTCAGCTACGAGGAACTCAAACCCCTCCTGCCCGTCATTATGAACTCCGTCGCCGTGGCCGCACCCAGCGGCGAGATGTTCGCCGACGGAATCCGCGTCGCCGGTTGCAAACTGCTCGCCAAACACCACGTCCGCGAGGGCATGGCGCTCATCGTGAAATACACCCGCGAGCAGAACTCCTGGGCCAGCGAGCACCGCACCCCGGAACTCATGAAACTCCTCCTCGCTTACGGCACCCATGCCAGGAAATTCATCCCGGAACTCGAAAAAATCGCCCATTACTTCGAGCACGACGAACCGGACTTCCCACGCCACCTGGGAATCCAAAAAGTCAACAACGTCCGCGAAACCATCGCCGCCATCCGCGCGTCCACCGAGACGCCCGAACTCAAAAGCTCGCGCTAACAATCCCGCCGCTTTTTCATATCAACTTCTCGCGCAGGGCCTTGGCCACCGCTCCCGTGTTGGTGGTCACATGCAGCGTCTCATACAAGCGCTGCATGTGGGTCGATACCGTGGTCACGCTGATGTTCAGGGCATCGGCGATCTCCTTCTTCACCAGGCCCTCGGCCATCAAACGAAGGATGTCGCGCTGGCGGGGTGTCAATGTGTAGGCATCGGCGTCCTGCGGATCCTCCCGGCCTTTCTGGTTTACCAAGGTATCCAGCACCTTGCGCGCCACCTCGGGTGACATCGAAGCTCCGCCGGCGATCACTTGTCGGATTGCCTCTCCGATCTCCGCCCGGGTCGATGATTTCAGGACATAACCGGAGGCCCCGGCACAGACCGCCCGGAAAATCTTGTCCGCATCGTCGAATGCCGTGAGGATCACAATCTGCGTTTCAGGAGCCATGCCCTTGAGCTGCGACAATGCCGTGATTCCGTCCATCCCGGGCAACTGCACGTCCAGCAGAATCACATCCGGCCTGCCGCCGTATTCCAATGCGGCGAACGCCTGCTCCACGGACTGGTATCTGCCACCGCACTTCATGCCGTCCAAGCGGTCGATCGTGCGTTGCACCCCGGTGGCGAAGATCTCGTTGTCTTCCACCAG
>DATISV010000527.1:0-2793 GCA_035468505.1 Luteolibacter sp.
CCAGCGCGCGCGCAAGGGCCGCCAGCTCACGCTGCACCTGATGCAGAAGGTCACCCGCACGCTCAACGACGCGGTGGTGGCGAAACTCGACAAGGAATCCCGCGAGGCGTTCGCGCCCTATCTCCACAGGCACCTCTTCAACTACGCCAAGGGTCACGACTCGGCATGGTCCGATCCCAACGAACCGTTGATGCCGGAGTGAGCGCGCCGTGGACCATCGTCGGCCAAGGGCTCGCCGGCACCTGCCTGGCATGGTGTTTCTGGCGGCGCGGCGTCCCGTTCCGCATCGTGGACCGCGAACAGGGCGGCAGCTCGCGCGTCGCCGCCGGACTGGTCAATCCGGTCACCGGGAAAAACTTCGAACCCACGCCACATGTGGCCGAACTGCTGCCGGAGGCGCTGGAATTCTATCAGGAGTTGGAAACCCGGTTGGACGAACGCTTCTGGCATCCGCTGCCGATCATCCGCCTCGCCGCGGATGATAAGGAATGGAGCAAGATGCTCGCCAAGTGCACGCGTCCGGACGTCGCGCGCTGGCTCGACGGCGAACCGCTCGCCGCGGACGGCTGGTGCGGCGCGCTGCGGCTCAGCGGCGGCGGACGCCTCGACACCCGCCGGTTCCTCGACGCATCCCGCGCGTTTTTCCTGGAACAGGCTATCTATCAGAAGGCGGAAATCTCCCATGACTCACCACCGGCACCCACCATCTGGTGCGACGGCGCCGCGGGTCTGCTGACCGGCCGCCACGGTCCGCACCGCTGCGCCAAGGGCGAGATCCTCACGCTGCGCGCGCCGCACTGGCCGCAGGACCACATCCGGATCGGCGGCGGCTGGCTCGTCCCGCTCGGCGACGGATGTTTCAAGGCGGGCGCCACCTACGAGTGGGACCAACTCGACGAGCACCCCACTCCCGCCGGCTTGGAAAAAGTCAGCTCCATCGCCCGCCGGCTGGGTGTCGACGACCGGTTCGAAGTGACCGCCCACGAAGCCGGTATCCGCCCGATCATCCGCCGCAGCGAACCGCAGGCCGGTCCGCTCGGCGACGGCCACTGGATGTTCAATGGCCTCGGCTCCAAAGGCTCCCTCACCGCCCCCGCCATCGCCCGGCGGCTCGCGGACCGGATCATCGCAAGCCCTGCGGAAGGATGATGTATCGACTGAATCGATGATCCCGAATGGATTTTCGATTACCCGCGGGACGCGGGATTTGATAGAAGACCGGCAATCATCCGCACCCGATCATGGAAGGCATCGTCGTACTCATTCTGCTCGCGCTTGTCGTTTTCATCTTCGTGATGCCGGTCGTCGCGGTGGTTTCCGCGAAAAACGCCAACCGCGCGGCGCAGGAAGCCCATGAGAAAATCCGCGAGTTGGAGGCCCGCCTGCGCGCCGCGGAGGGAGCGCGGACTTCAGTCCGCCCGGATGTCCCCAAAGCGCCGGCATCTCCCGAAACTCCTCCCGAGAAACCCATCGTCGCGCCTCCCCCGCTCCCAGTATGGGAACAAGAAAAGCGCATTCCTGAGCATACAACCGTGAAGGAACCCGCGCCCGAGGCAACCCGCGCGGAAAAGTTCGCGGCTCCCCCGCCCCAACCCGCATTCTCCATCGAGCAATTCCTCGGCGTGAAACTCTTCGCCTGGCTCGGCGGCGTGGCCTTGTTTTTCGGCATCATCTTTTTCGTGAAATATGCCTTCGAGCGCGACCTGATTCCGCCCGCGTTGCGGATCGCCGCGGGTTTCGCCACCGGGCTCGCCTTGCTAGGCGGCGGATGGTGGACGCACCGCAGGCCGAACTACCGCGTGCTCGCGCAGGCGCTGTGCGCCACCGGCGTCTTGGTCCTTTATGGGGTGAGTTTCGCCGCACACGCGATCTATCAACTCCCGCTGTTTGGCAACACCTTCACCTTCGCCCTGATGTCGGTGGTCACGGCGGCCGCCTTTCTCACCGCCGTGCGCCACGACGCGCTGGTGGTCGCGGTGCTCGGCATGCTTGGCGGTTTCCTGACGCCGGTGCTGCTGCCGCTGGTGCAGGATCACCCGGCCGCCTTGTTCGGCTACATCGCGCTGCTAGACGCCGGCCTGCTCGCGCTCGCGGCGCGCGGTCGCTGGACCTTTCTCGCTTCCGGCGCGGCAGCGGGCACCATCCTGATGCTCGTTCAATGGGCATCGCGGTTCTTCCGCGCCGGCGACTACGCAACCGGCCACGCCACGCTGGTGCCGATGGGCATCCTGTTAGGATTCGGCATCCTGTTTCTTGCCGCCGCATGGATCGTCTCGCGTGGAAAGCATGACGATCCTCACGTGCCCGCGGCGGGCTTCGGCATCCTCGCCACGGCGCTCGGCTTCGCGTTTTACTTCCTGTCGTTCCCAACCATCGCGGAGCGCGCGCCGCTGCTTTAGGGTTTCGTGCTGCTGGTCAATCTCGCCTGCATCGCGCTGGCCATGCTCCATACGCGGTTTGCCGGAACCACGCTGCTGCTCGCCGGAATCACGTTTCTCCATCTGGTCATCTGGACCGTCGCGCATCTGAAACCCGACACCCTCGGAATCGCACTGGCCATCTATCTGATATTCGGCGCGCTCCACACGCTGTGGACGGCGCTTCTCAGGCTGTTGGTTGCGGCCAATGACGGCCCCGTCCATCACGCCATGATCGCACCATGGGTGCCGGCCGGCGTGATCGCACTGATGTCGGTCACCTTGTTGGTGACGAATGACGTGTCGATGATCCTGTGGCCCGCGATCCTGGTCGCCAACCTGCTGGCCATCATCGCCTGCGCGCGCCACGGCGTGG
>DATISV010000528.1:0-7572 GCA_035468505.1 Luteolibacter sp.
CACACCAATCCCGGCAATCCCGCGACCAGCCAGCCCTTGAGTGTGGAGCGCAGCGGCTTCGGTGAGAAATGCCCGAGCCACGACAAGGTCGATGAATCGAGCATCGCGAGCTGCGCGGCCATCGCGAAAGAGATTCCCGCCAGTCCGGCGGAAACGGGGATCGCCTCGATGCCGGTGGCGATGACCCACGGCAGGCAGCCGATGCTGTGGGCGAGCACCGCATCGAGCCGGTGGTCGAAGACACCCGTCAGCTTGTGCCTGCGCGTGGTAAAGACATGGCAGATGAAAACCGCCGCCGGCGGCAGGGCGAAACGCCAGTCCGCGATGACCGCGCAGACATAACCCAACAGTGCCGCACCAAGCAGCGCCGCACCGCTGAGAGAAGACCAGCGCGATCCCCACAGCACCAACGCCAACAATACGACAAGCACCACGAAACGGCCGACCAATGCCGACGTTTCACATTCCAGCAGACGCGCCAGCACGAACAAACATCCCACCGGTACCACCAGATTGTCGAAGCCGCGGTCCGCAGTGCCCTCCGCCATCATCGCGAGCAGCGCAAGGATCAGCGCGATCCAACACGCGCGCGCGGCATCGGTTTCTCCGCTGATAAAAAGCGGCAGGAACACGCAGAGGAAGGCCGTGGCGAGAAATGCGAGCGAACCTTCCACGGTTTTGAAACCATCGCCGCAGCCATATCTTCTCTTTCCCCATCGCGTGCCTGCCAGCGCCCCGGCGGCGTCGGAAATCGCCAGAATCCCAATCGGAATCACATGCAGCAACGGCCGGTCATGCGACCAATGGAATACCGATGCCACTGCGGGTGCGAAGAGGATTTCGCCGTAGGAAAGCCGCTTGATGCCATGCAGCGCCGAGCCCACGCCACTCCGCAGCGACGGCACGACACGCATTACACCGAGCAACACCGTGACGATGGCTGTTAGAATCCACACGGGCAGCGGCCGCTCGAAGATCCATGGAAACGCGACGCAGCCCAACCCCATCGCCACATGCACCGACTTGCGAGCGGTTTCCGCCGAGGCTCCGGTGCGCAACACCAGCCAGCGGACGAAGGGCAAGCCAAGCAGCAGGCCCGCCAGCACGGCGGCTACCGCGAGCCATTCGTGCAAGCTCATGGCAGCACCTCCTCGATCACGAAGCGGCTGTAGAAAAACGCGCGATCCTCCTCGAACAGCCGCGCCGCCTCCTCGTCATGCGAAAGCAAACGGTCCGCCATCGATTCCGGACGCGAGCGCGGCGCGAGCATGTTCCAATAGGCGAGTCGCGCGCCGGGATTCGAGGCGGTCGTGATTTTTTTCAACAAATGCGCCGTGTTCTCTTCGCTCATGTATTCGAAGATGTCGCTCAGATTGAACGCGTCGAAACGGCGCTGCGGCCGTTCCTCCAGCAGTTTTTCAAGCGGTCCGTGAAACACCTCGAAGCGCCCGGCCTCCAGCGCATCGCGGATGATGGCGTGGTTCTCCTCCTTGAGCGCCTCGGGCAGGACCGCGCCGTGCGTGCCTGTTAGAATCCAATGGAGATATGGGTTTTGCGACGGATCGAGCACCGACAAGGCATGTCGCGTTCTTTCGAGAATGCGGTCCGCCACCGATCCCTCGACATAGCGGAAGAACTCCGGATCGCGCCCCAGCGCGCCCATCACCGCGCGGGAGAAAAAGATGTGAAAAATACAGCGCCATCGTCGGTTGTCCCAGACTTCGTTGTAAAACCGTTGCCTCTCCGCAGGACCGCGTGGTTCCAACAATGCCAGCACGCATTTCCGCGAATGCGCGAATGGCAGCACGAATTTCCGGAACATGGTGAAGTAATTCTCGAACTTTCCCACAGTCGCGATGCCGCGCGCGATATCTTCCGGACGCGCGTCCCAGAAGTTTCTCGCGTCTTTCGCCATCACGCCGCGGCATTTCTGATAGATGTTGTTGCGGCGCGACGACGGCCGCGATCCCAGCAGCTCCAGAAACTCCGCGTGGGTGAGCGTGAGATATGCCGCGCGGCGCAGTTCGATGCACGCGATCTGTGCCGCGTTCATCTCCACCGCAGTGACCGACGCCGCGCCGTCCGCCAGCAGTGCGAAGCTGTTGTCGCCGGCCGATCCGATGCTCAGGCAATGCCGGCCCTCGGGTTTCAGCGCCGCGGTGAGCAGGCGCGAATCCTCCCAGCACTGCGCGTAGCGGATTGCGGTGAACTCGGCACGCTGCTGGATTTCGGAGGTGCTCATGATTCGATGATCCTGACGGTTCCGCTCGTTCCGTCCATTTCCACAAGATCGCCGGTCTTCAACAGGCGTGTGATGCCGGGCAGGGAAACGATGCAGGGCAGCCGCAGTTCCCGCGAGACGATGGCCGAGTGCGAGAGCAGGCTGCCGCGCTCGACCAGCAGGCCGGAGGCCGCGGGAAAAAGCACCACCCAGCCGGGATCGGTCTGGCGGGCGACGAGGATTTCGCCGTGTTCGATGCGCGCGCCGCGCGGTTCGAGCACGACACGCACGCGGCCGGTGACGCGGCCGGGGCAAGCGCCGGTGCCGGTGAGCGACGCGCTTTCATCCATCGGCGGCCGTGCGTTTTCGAAATGACTGTATCGCGTCACAGGTCCTCGCGTGAGGAAGCGGTCGGGCGGCGCTTCGATGGATTGATATATGGAAAACTCACTTTTGCGCAGCGATGAAAGTTCACCAAGACGGGCGGAGGTGCCGGTGGCGTCCCACACGGCGAGGATTTCGCCGAGTTCGAGATAAAACACATCGTCGGCGGATTCCAAAACACCGTCGGCATACAGGCGCTTGCCGAGTTCGCGCAGGATCGCGCGGACGCGGCCGAACAACCGCGTGCGCTCGAAACGCAGGTTCTCGCGCGAGCGGACTCGTTCGCGAGCATGGCGGAGCACATGGTTGAAAACGATGCGCTTGAACGGGTTCGCGATGCGGCGAAACGCGGCTTGTGGCGGACGCGGCGGAGTTTCCACATCGCCGCGCATGGCCATCGAGCCGATCGAGACCAGCAGGCTCTCCGGATTGTCGCGCACCGTCGGGCTCTCGAGCTTCAGCTCCTCAAGACAGCGATCGCCGAAATCGGATAGATAGTTTTCATATTCGCGGGCGAGTTCCGGTGAGCGGGAAACGGCGGCTAGTTTCGCCGCCACGGGCGCGTCCGGATCGGCGAGCAGCGGGCCGAGTCCGTCCACCGCGGCGGCAATGCGCGCCATGTTTATGATCCGCCGCGGCGGTTCGGCGCTGATGATCTCTCCGCAATCGAGCAACAGTTCGTTCTGCAGCGTGCCCTTGTCATCACCGGCCCATTTCACGCACAGGCTGCGGAGCAGGCCGTAATAAATCATCGCCAGGAAATCGTTCACCAGCGGGGCGTCCCATTGCTTGAGCAAACGGCTTTCGAGATCGCGGTAGTGGCAAACGAGTTCCTCGCCGGTCATGCGCTCCAGCGGCTCGGGAGGCGCCGAGAGCGCGTCATCGAGACGTTTTTGGAACCTCGCGATCAACCGCGGCAATCCTGCGTTGCGGCGGATCAGTCCGATGCCGGTGCGGACGAGCGCCATGGCATCCGCAATACGCCCGATCCGGTTTTCGGCGACGATGCGGTTCACGATTTCCTCCGGCATCGGCTCGCGAACGCCCATCATCTGCTCCATGAATCCGCGGTTGAGTTGGAAGCCGGGAAACAAGGCGATCACCCGGTACCAACTCAGCAAATTGTAATACACCCGGCCGCGGATCAGTCCGAGCATCTGCGGAAAGACCTCTTCGGCACGGTCGATCCTCTCCCGCGGCACCGACATCAGTTTGCAGAACTCGCGATACACCGATTCATAGATCCGCCGCGCGAAGGAAAACGTCAGCGGCGTGGTCACGCCGCCATAACTCTCCGCGATGTTGCTGTTGTCCCAGACGCGGAGCGTGTCGTCGGGATCGGGTGCCGCGCCGAGCGTGGTGATCGGCCGGCTTTGCAGCAGCCATAGCCTGTTTTCCGCATCGATCGCCCATTCGATGTCCTGCGGGCGTCCACAGGCGGATTCGCAGCGGCACGCCAACGCCGCCACAGAGAAGGCGTCAGCTTCTGTTAGAGCCGCATCATCCGGCCGTTCGATGATTTCTCCCTCGCGTGAAATCCGCCATGCTTCACCATCGCATTCCCCGGAAACCAGTTTCTCGCCAGTGCCCTGGACCGCCGAGACCACGGCGATGCCGCGCCTGCCGGAAACCGGATCCGCGCTGAAGGCCACGCCCGCGCAGCGTGGGGCGATCATGCGCTGGACCAGCACCGTCGGCGTTCCCGGCACCGGCAGCGAGCGCTCATGGCAATAGCTCCGGATCGATTCGCTTTCCGCCGAGGCGCGGACCGCCGCGATCTTCTCGGGAACATCCGCCGCCGCCAAATCTAGGAAACTCTGGAACTGCCCCGCGAACGAATGGCCGCCGCCATCCTCCATCGCGCCCGAAGAGCGCACGGCATAGGGACCGGGTCCGATTTTCTCCAGCGCGGCTGATAGATCCGCATCGCTCCATTCCGCATCCGGCGGCGCCGCGAACCATGGCGGCACCTCGAAACCCATCGCGCCGAGCCGAGCCAAGGCCGCGCCCTTGCCACCGAAGCGGGTGTTGGTTGTGGAATCCAGTGAGCCGGGAAAAAGGAAGTTCATCTGCGTTCAACCACGAAGCCACAATGGCACGATGCCCAACATGAGATAAAGCACGAGCGTCCACAATCCGGTAAGCGACTCGATGTGTTTGCCGGGCAGTTGCCCGCGAAGGTAGCGCGGCAGGATGATCAGGGCGATGGCCAGTATGCTGCCGAGCGCGGCAAGCACCGGCAGGACGAATCCGATGCGTGCCGCAGCGATGACCGCGCAGGCGAGGGTGGCGGCCATCGCCGCGAGCCATGCCGCCGCGCCGCCGGATTTCCCCCATAGGGCGCTGTAGGTTTCCACGCCCTCCTCCTCGGCGTCCGGCTGGCGGAGTTTGCGGCCGATTTCGATCACGATGCCGTTGAAGAAACTCGCCGTGAGGAACCAGCCGAGACCCGATGGAGCCGAAGCCCCGCGCGGCAGCCACTCACAGGCGGTGCCGAAGAAATCGACCAGCGGCATGATGCCCATGTGGCTGAGCAGATAGACGACGGGCCGCGCCTTCAGCCAATCGCGGCGGAAGAACTCCACACTCATCAATGTGAAATAGGTCCATGCCACGGCGAGCACGAGCAACAGGCGGATGTCATGCGCGAGCACAAGCGCGACTTGCAGCAGGGCGGCGATAATGAACACCACGCGCAGTTCCGATAATTTCACCAGCCCGCGCGGCACCGGCCGGTAGGGGCGCCAGCGCTCGTCTTCTTCGCGGTCCTTGAATTCGTCGGCGATGCGCAGTTGGAAGAACATCAGCAGACACACGCCGAAGGCTGTGAAATACGATTGCCATTCCGGTGGCGGCGCGCCGCGCAGCATCGAGGAAAACGCCACCGCGCAGGCGCTGAAGGCGGCGATGAGCGGCCCGTGCGCGTGCAGCGGGAATCGCTCTTTCTGATAGATCCACCAGCGGTTCATTGTGGTGCCTGGCTGCGGCCGCGGGCGAGCTTGCGATGGGCGCGGGCGAAATGCCCGGCGGCGAGCGCGGCGATGATGGATAGCTCTCCGGCGAGCAGCAGTCCGGCGCAGACTTCGGCCAGCGCCCGCGCCTTGCCGGCGCCATGCAGACCCATGAGTTCGAGGCAGGCTTTCTGCGTTGGCAAGCCGGTGCCGCCGCCGACCGTGCCGACCATGATGCCCGGCAGGGTGACGCTCGCGTAAAGTCCGCCGGCATCGGTCACTTCAAAGCGCGTTACTCCGGTGGCGGATTCGGCCACGCAGGCGGCGTCCTGGCCGGTGGCGAGATAAAGCGCGGCGAGGCCGTTGGCGAAATGGCCGTGCACGCCGAGCGTGCCGCTGAGCACGCCGCCGATGGCGGACATCCGCCAGTAATCGACCATCGCCCGGGGTGTGGTGTGCAGGTGCCTGGCGATGATTTCCGCCGGCAATCGCGCCTCCGCGGTGACCTTCTTGCCGCGCGCGGTGGTGAACGCGCGTGCGCTGGCCTTCTTGTCACCTGATAGATTCGACTCGACGTAATGTTGCAATGGTTTAACCGGAGCCTGTTTGAGGATTTCATCACAGACCGCCTGGGTGGCGATGGTCACCATGTTCTGGCCGGACGCGTCGCCGGTGGTGAACTCGAAGTTGAGATAGACATGGTTGCCCTCGACCGTGCAGCCGAGGTCCACCATGCGGCCGTGCGCGGTGGTGCTTTCGGCGATGCGCTTGAAATCGTCGAAACGCTCCACCGCCCAGGCGATAAAGCGACAGGCATCGGCGGCGGTCTCGAACACGAATCCCGGCGCGCGGCTGAGGCTTTCGTAAAGCACCAGCGCCGTGCAGCCGCCCGCCGCGGTGAGCAGGCGGCAACCGCGGTGATAACTCGCGACCAGCGCGGCCTCGGTGGTGGCCAGCGGGATCGGATAGTCGCCCATGGCGGCCATGCCGTTTACACGCAGCGGCCCCGCCAGGCCGATGGGCATCCGCAACAGGCCGATGGCATTCTCGATATTTCCCTCGTAGAGATTGAGATCATCTGGCGCGCGATCCAGCAGGATTTCGCGCAGCGCGGGATCGCCGCCGATTTCATCCCACAGCGCGCGGGCCCGTTCCGCACTGACTTTGGCGCTGCCGGACGGGACATGTGGCAGGTCGCGCGTGTCGGGTTGCAAGCGCGCCGCAACCTGGTCGATTCCCTCGCCGGCGAGCATCCGCGCGACGTGTTCCCGGGTCAGTCCGCATTTGCCATGCATGGACGGAGAATCACGAGCCGCCGAAATGACGTCAACTTGGAATCCAACTCCGCAGATCCTGCCACAACGCCTGCGCGGTTTTGCGCAGGCGATGCGGAGTCGGTGCTTGTCACGCATGCGATCTTTTCCGGGCCGATGGCTGCGCCCAAGCAACCGAATCTCGTTTCCGTCACGACCATCAATCCGGATGGCTCGCGGTATTTCCTGCATCCGTCGGATGTGCGCGGGTGCTGGAACATTGCGCGGAGACTGGTGGGCGTGCTGCTCATCGCGATTTACATACTGCTGCCATGGATTCCGGTCAACGGTGCCCCGGCCGTGTTTCTCGATGTCGAAAACCGGATGTTCCACCTCTTCGGGCTGACGCTGGTGCCGCAGGATTTGTGGGTGATGTTTTTCGCGGTCAGTGGGCTGGGCTTCGGGTTGTTTTTCGTCACCTCGCTGCTCGGCCGCGTCTGGTGTGGCTGGGTCTGTCCCTACACGGTGTTTCTCGATCATGTGTATCGCCGCATCGAGCGCTGGATCGAGGGCGACGCCCCGGCACGCCGGGCATTGGCGGACGCGCCGTGGACCGTCGGCAAGATTTTCAAGCGGGTGGTGAAGCATTCTGCCTATGTACTGGTGGCGGCGGCCATCGCGCATGTGTTTCTTTCCTACTTTGTCTCGCTGCGGCGGCTCTATGGCTTCATGCAGGCTGGGCCGCTCGAGCACGCCACCGCCT
>DATISV010000529.1:0-1941 GCA_035468505.1 Luteolibacter sp.
GTGATCCTCGTCGAAACCGTCGGCGTCGGACAAAACGAAATCACCGTGCGCTCGATGGTCGATTTTTTCCTACTCATCCTCATCGCCGGCGCGGGCGACGAATTGCAGGGCATGAAAAAAGGCGTCATCGAGATCGCCGACCTGCTCGCCATCAACAAGGCCGATGGCGACAACGTCCAGCGCGCCAAACTCACCCGCACCGAATTCAGCCGCGTGCTGCATTTCCTCCACCCGGCCACAAGCGGCTGGAAAACCCGCTGCGTCACCTGCTCGGCCTTCGACCCGGAATCGCTCGCCGCGTTGTGGAAAATTATCGAGGACTTCGCCGCCACCACCCGCGAATCCGGTGTGTTGGAGGAACGGCGCAGGCATCAATCGATCGAATGGATGCACGCCATGATCGCCGAGGAATTGCGCAACCGGTTTTTCCGTGATGCCAAAGTGCGCTCGATGCTGCCGGAAATCGAACGCCAGGTCGCCGACCAAACCCTCCCCGCCGCGATGGCCGTGCGGCGCATCATGCGGGAGTTCGGCGGGATGTGATCGACGGGGTATCTTGACTACGGCCGGCAATACAGCAAACTGGCCACATGAAAGCCACATTTCAAATTCCCGATGAACTCTACCGGGAGGTCAAAGCCGAGACGGCCCGTGAGGGGCGCACGTTGCGCGAAGTGACCATCAGCCTGTTTGAACAATGGCTACGCCAAAAAAAGGGCAACACGCGTCAAACGCCCAAAGTTGACTGGCTGCGGTTCCAGGCTCCCCTGCGCCATCTGATGCCGGATGACGCGACCGATCACGGCATGGAAGCCATGCGGAAAAGCATCACCGGAAAATGGAATGAGCCATCATGATATCCAAGCGGCACTGGACACCTCGGTGTTGATGCGGCTGCTGACCGGAGAACCTGCGCCCCAAGCCGACAAGGCCCGCGCATGGCTCGCGGAAATCGAGCGCGACGGTGCCAAGGTTTGGATTCCGAATCTGGTCGTTTCCGAAACCTATTTCGCGTGCCAGCACCATTACAACATTCCCAAGGCGGAAGTCCTCAAGGGACTGCACACCTTGCTGTCTCAACCGACATTCGTGGTTCATCCCGATCTGCTTGAACTGCTTGCAACCAAGGGGCTGGCCACGGCGAAGCCTGGATTCCTCGACCGCTTGATCCATGCCGAAGCCTCCACTGCCGGCTTGACGCTGGTGACTTTCGAAAAGGCGGCCGCGAGATTGCCCCGCACGCACCTGCTTTCGGACTAAGAAACGCGATCTCCGATCCTTCGGTTTTTCAACGCTCCACAGCCAGCGGCTGGGGCGCTCGCGCCGAAACCGGACGCTCGAAGTGACGCCTCACGGGCTTTGCCGTGTTCAGCATCGGCTCGGGAAACGCCCTTTTCAGCGGCTTGCCGGTGAAGTCCGCATTTCCACGCATCGCGGTCTCGTAGAGTTTATTCAATGTGGCTTTATCGGTCATGGTGACATCATGCCATGCCGCCGGATTTCCGGGATTCCGTGATCGCGTAGCTCCCGCGCCGTCGTCGCTGGACGGGAATTTTCTTCACTCGACGCCCTCCGCCCCCTAATTCCCTCCCCACCATGTCCGAAAAACCCAGCCGTCCAGGAAAACTCATGGCCGCCAACCGCGGCGAAATCGCCATCCGCATCTTCCGCGCCGCCAACGAGCTGGGTCTCCGCACCGTTTCGATCTACGCCGAGGAGGACCGCTTCTCGATCCACCGCTTCAAGGCCGACGAAGCTTATCCGCTCGACGCGAACAAGGGCCCGGTAGGCGCTTATCTCGACGTTGAAGGCATCGTCGCGCTCGCCAAGCAAAAGGGCGTCACGATGATCCACCCGGGCTATGGTTTCCTATCGGAAAACGCCGCCTTCGCCCGGGCCTGCGCGCGCGAGGGTATCATCTTCATCGGCCCCTCGCCGGAA
>DATISV010000530.1:0-2517 GCA_035468505.1 Luteolibacter sp.
GATCGACTCGGTGATGCATCTCGCCGCCGAGTCGCATGTGGACCGGGCGATCGACGATCCGGAGCAGTTCGTCATGACGAATTTCGTGGGAACCTACCGGCTGCTCGAAGCGTTCCGCCGGCATCGGGCGAAGGCGGGACGCCAGCGCGGCGGGACTGGCGGATTCCTCAATGTTTCGACCGATGAGGTGTTTGGTTCCCTTGGTCCGGACGAGCCGGCGTTTTGCGAGAACACGCCTTACGCGCCGAACAACCCTTACAGCGCGGCCAAGGCCGGCGGTGATCATTTGGCGCGCGCCTATCACCACACCTATGGCCTGCCGGTGGTCACGGTGAATTGCACCAACAACTACGGTCCCTATCAGTTTCCGGAAAAACTCCTGCCGCTGATGATCCGCAAGACGCTCAAGGGCGAGCCGCTGCCGGTCTATGGCGACGGCACCAACATCCGCGACTGGCTTTACGTCGAGGACCATTGCCGCGGTCTCGTGCTCGCCCTCGTCCGCGGCGTGCCCGGTCAAACCTATGTCATCGGCGGCAAGTGCGAGATGAGGAACATCGATGTCGTCCGGGCCATCATCGAAACCGCCCGCGAACTCGCGCCGGACCGCGTGACCCAATCCGCCGACGAACTCATCACGTTCGTAAAAGACCGTCCCGGTCACGATCGCAGATATGCCATCGACCCTGCCCGCATCGAGCGTGAGCTGGGATGGAGTCCGCATGAGAATTTCGCCAGCGGGCTGCGGCGCACCATCCAGTGGTATCTCGACCACGAGCAGTGGGTGGCCGCCATAGAGAACGGCAGCTATCGCGGCGAACGCCTTGGAACACTGAATTGATACAACAGCCCATGTCCGATTTGTCACATGACCATCTCAAGCTTCCGCCGGCCGATCTCGCGCTGCGCAAGGGCATCATCCTCGCCGGCGGCACCGGCAGCCGCCTGTTCCCGATGACCCACTCGGTGAGCAAGCAGCTCATCCCGGTTTATGACAAACCGATGATCTATTACCCGCTCACGGTGCTGATGCTGGCGGGCGTCCGTGAGATCCTGGTCATTTCCACTCCGCACGACCTGCCGGGTTTCGAAAACCTGTTAGGTGACGGCTCGCAATGGGGACTGGAAATTTCCTACGCGCCGCAACCGAAGCCGGAGGGTCTCGCGCAGGCGTTTCTGATCGGCGAGGAGTTCATCGGCGGCGAGCCGGTCTGCCTGGTCCTCGGCGACAATCTTTTCTACGGCCACGAGCTCGGTTCCTCGCTGCTCGCCGCCTCGCGCCGCATGGAGGTAGCCACCGTGTTCGGCTACCACACGAACCAGCCGGAGCAATACGGCGTGGTGGAATTCGACAAGGACGGCCGCGTGGTCTCGCTGGAGGAAAAACCCGCCAAACCGAAATCTAACTACGCGGTGCCAGGCATCTATTTCTACGACCGCAAGGTGGTGGAAATGGCGAAAAGCCTCAAGCCGTCCGCCCGCGGCGAACTGGAAATCACCGACCTCAACCGCCTCTATCTCGAACGCGGCGAGCTGCGCGTCGAGCTGCTCGGCCGCGGCACCACCTGGCTGGACACCGGCACGCCCGACTCGCTCGCCGACGCCACCCAGTTCGTGCAGGTGATCCAACAGCGCCAAGGGTTGAAGATCGCCTGCCCGGAGGAAATCGCATACTTCCAAGGCCGCATCGACCGCGCCAAGCTCGGCGAGTCGAGCGCCAAATACGCCGGCACGCCCTATGGCGATTATCTCAAGAGCCTCTGAATGATGATGAATTCCCCCACCCCCGATTGCTGGTCCGGCCTCAGGCCGGATGCGCGCGAGCGACTTGAAACCCGCGATTACTCGAGCGGCGATCTGGCCGCCCGCCTGTCCGGCGGAGGAGTAGCGGTTTCCGAAGCCATCAAACACCGCGGCGCCCTGGCCGACGCCTGGATCCCGGGTGTGGAACTGATCCCCCGCCGTGTGTTCCAGCAAAAGGGCCGCGGTTACTTCGCGGAACTCGCGCGTCTCAACGAAGGCACGCTCGATCGCATCGGGCTCTCGCCCAGACAATGGGCCAGCGCGCTGATGCACCGCGACAGCGCCAAGGGTTTCCACATCCACCCGCCGCATGTGCCGGAGGACACCGCGCCAGCCGACTGGTTCCGCAAGCTTTACATCGAGCGCCCGGAGGATTTTTCCGCCCGCCCGTACGACCGCGAGCAATGGGATGTGATGTTTTTCCTGACCAGCATCTGTGAGATCGTGCTGGTGGACGAGCGCGCGGGATTGACACGCCGCATCATGCGCCTCACGATCATGGGCGATGACAAGCCGGGAGCGGACAACGCAGCGGTCGTCATCCCTCCGGGTGTAGCCCACGCCCTGCGCAGCATCGGCAACAAAGACCTCATCATGGTTTACGGCACCAGCACCACATTCAACCCGGCATGGGAGGGCCGCATCGCCAGCGGCATCGAAAACGCCCCGCTGCCCGCGGATTGGAGTAATTATCTCATTGACGGAGCCTGATTC
>DATISV010000531.1:0-2429 GCA_035468505.1 Luteolibacter sp.
ATTGAACGTCCAACATCGAACATCGAAGTATTTCAAAAGGCGCGGGAAATTTCCTGTGCGAGACGGGCGAGGGCTTCGTTCATGGCCACGACTCGGGCGTTCTGCGGGCCGGTGGGTGCGAATGGTCCGCCCTCGGCGATCACGGTGCGGAAGGACCGCGGGTTGACGGCGGGACCGTTGACGGGCTGGAGCTTCCATGTGCATTCCAGCACCAGCGCGCCGCTTTGATCCGACTCGAATCGCGTGATGCGGATTTCAAGCAGCGTGTCGTAATCCATCGTGATGAACGATTCGACCGGCAGAATGTTGAGCGAATTCTCCAAGCGGCCGAGGTTGGCGGCGGTGACGCGGGAAATGCCTGCATCGAGCGGCTCGGCCCACAGGTGGTTTTGATTCATCATGACGCGCCCGCCGCCGCCGCGGCTGACGAATTGCTGACGGTCGAGGTATCCCGGCAGGCGTGGACGCGCTATGGCCACCGTGGGTTTCGCACCGGTGACAGAGCGCTCGGGCACGGCGGGATCGAGCAGATGGCTCTCCGAGGTGTCTTTGACGGGCCGCAGAACGCCGCATGAAACCATCAGCAGCGCGGCGGAAAATATGATGATTTTAATCATGTGAATTCAGGGTTATTCGCTCGCATCGCGGCCGGAGAGGATGGCGCTGGGATCGCGTTTGAGTTCGTTGCTGAGTTCCTTGAGCGCTCGCGACGCGCGCTCGGTTTCCTGCAGCACGGTTTGCAGCCGCAGCAGCACGGGCGAACGGGGATTGGAAAGTTTGGTGATTTCGTTCGTGGCTTCGTCGAGGTTGCGAAGACCGGCATCGGCGCGGTCGATGACGCCGTGGAGGTCTTCGAGTAAAGGATCGAATCCTTCATCGGCCTTTGCGGCGAGCCGGTCGATGCGCTGGATCGCGTCGTTGAGATTGTCCACGGCGGCGACGAGTTTCTCATCGCTGGTAATGCGGCGGATGTCGCCGGTGATGCCGACGAGGTTGTCGTTGATTTCCTCCAGGTTGAGTTCCTTTACGCGCTGGTTGGTGTTGACGAGCACGTCGCGCAGCTCGCGGATCACGCTGTCGAGATCGAGCGCGTTGAACTTTTCGATGCCGTCGGAGATGCCGGCGATCAAATCGTCCATCTGTGTGCCGATGGTGGGGACGACGGGATGTTCCGGCCTGGACGTCCCCTGATAGGTGAAACCGGGAGTTTCCGGCACGATGTCGAACTCGATGTAAAGCTGCCCGGTAACCAGGCTTTGTTGTGTCATTCCGGCGCGCAGTCCTTCGGCGACGGCTTTCTCCACTCCCGCGAAGGTGGAGAAGTCGATTCCCCCGCCGTCGTTGGCAGTGATCAGACGCAGGTCCTGCTCGGTCAGTTCGACGACCACCGGGATGATCTTGCGGTTGTTTTCGCGGTCGATGATCACGCTGATGGATTTCACGCGGCCGATGCGCACGCCGCCGAAACGCACGTCGGAGCCGATCTGCAGGCCGTTGGCGCTCTTGTCGAAATGCATCAGCACCTCGTGCTGGCTGGTGAACAGCTTGCCGGCACCGAACAGGACAATGGCCGCGCCGATGAGCAGCAGGCCGATCAGGGTGAACAGTCCGATGAGGGTGGGGCTGGCTTTCTGGCTCATGGGGCTGGGGAGTTTTCCGCATCGCCGCGGTTGAGGAAGTCGCGGACGGTGGCGTTGTCGGAATGATCGCGCAGTTGCTTGGGATTGCCAACGGCACCTTGGGATCGCGTGGCAGTATCGAGGAAGATCGCGCGGTCCGCTATCGCAAAAATGCTTTCCAGCTCGTGGGTGACGATGACGACGGTGGAGCCGAGAGCGTCGCGCAGGCGCAGGATCAAATCGTCGAGCCGGCGCGAGCTGAGCGGGTCGAGCCCGGCGCCGGGTTCGTCGAGGAACAGGATGTCGGGATCGAGCGCCATGGCGCGGGCGATGCCGGCGCGCTTGTTCATGCCGCCGCTGATCTGGGCCGGATAGTAGTCCTCGTAGCCTGAGGGCCAGACTAGCGCGAGCTTGTAGGAAACCAGCTCGCGCACCGCGCGCGGTTTTAGATTTGTATGTTCTTCGATCGGCATCGCGATGTTTTCCGCTAGCGTGAGCGATGACCAAAGCGCGCCGGATTGATACATCACGCCGAAGCGGCGGATCATGCGCTTGCGATCATCAGGCGTGGCGGCGGTGAAATCCTCCTCGCCATAACAGATTTTTCCGGCGGCGGGTTCGTTCAGTCCGATGAGATGGCGCAGCAAGGTGGATTTTCCGCAGCCGCTGCCGCCCATGATGACGAAGATGTCCTTTTCCATCACCTCGAAGTCGAGGTCGCGCATCACCACGAACGCGCCGTAGGCCATGGTGAGGCCGCGCACGGTGATGATGGGAGTTTGGTTGTCCGCGGTCATGAATCAGATGTCT
>DATISV010000532.1:0-7803 GCA_035468505.1 Luteolibacter sp.
CATCGGCCCGGCGTGTCTTTTGTTGGGCGCGGTGTTTCCCTTCCTGATGAAAGCCGAGGAGCGGTTCACCACCGAACCCGGCGCGAGCATCGGCACGCTCACCGCCATCAACACGTTGGGCGCGATCGTCGGTTCGCTGGCGGCGGGATTCCTGCTGTTGGAATGGCTCGGCCTGTGGCGTTCGATCCAGTGGATCTCGGCCGCTTATCTGATGGCGGCCCTCATGACACCTTGCACGAAATCCGACATCGGCCGCGCGATCAAGGCGATGGCCTGCGTGATTCTTCTGCTCGCGTTCACTTTGTGGAGCCCTTCGAGACTGCCGGACTCATGGACCAGGGATTCTTACGGCAAACAGGAAACCCTGTTGGAAAAGTGGGAGGAAAGCGATTGCACGGTCAGCGTGGTAAAGGATTCGCAGGATCATATCGCGATCAAGATCAACTCGAACTACAGTCTTGGATCGACCGCCGCCATCGGTCCGCAGATCTATCAGGCGCGGATTCCAATGCTGGCATTTCCCGCGAGCGACAGCGTGTTTTTCCTCGGCATGGGAACCGGCATCACCGCCGGCGAGGCGCTGGACCGCGAGTCGTTTCCGAACGTGGAAAAGGTGGTGGCCTGCGAGCTGTCGCCCGGCGTGGTCGCCGCTGCGAAGAAATACTTCGCCGGAGGAACTGGCGGACGGGATCTGACCAACGGGCTGTTCCATGACCCTAGGGCGCGGGTTCTTGCC
This sequence comes from Luteolibacter sp., assembly GCA_035468505.1. GTDB lineage: Bacteria > Verrucomicrobiota > Verrucomicrobiia > Verrucomicrobiales > Akkermansiaceae > Luteolibacter. The sequence continues at coordinate 737 of DATISV010000532.1, forward strand.
GAGGACGGGCGCAACCACCTGATGGCCACCCGCGGAAAATACTCGATGATCAACGCCGATTTGTTCCTGCCGTATCGCAGGGGCACGGGGAATCTCTATAGCAGGGAGCACTTCGAGAACGCGCGCGAGCGTCTCAAGCCGGGCGGCGTCTTCGTCCAGTGGCTTCCGCTCTATCAGATTTCCGAACGCGAGTTCGGCATTGTCGCGCGCACGATGATCTCGGTTTTCCCGCAGGTCAGCCTGTGGCGCGGAAACTTCCAGCCCGGAGCGGAAATCGCGGCCATCGTCGGCCATGCCGGCGACGCTCCGCTGCCCGCTTGCGAGCTGGATGCCGAAGAAGCCATGAGGCATGCCGTGGAGGGCGCCACGCATCTGGACATGCACCAGCTGATGCTGCCGATCAACGAACAGACGGTGTTGTATTTCTATTGCGGCAACCTGGGCCTGGCAGCCGATTTCTTCGACGGCTATCCGCTCAACACCGACGACAAACCCGTGATCGAATTCGGCACTCCGCGTTCGCTGCACCGCCCGGTGGACGAAGGGAAACCGCAGTTCCTGCAAGACCGGTTCGCGGACCTCGTGGACCGGCTGCATGAGCGGACACCGCCTGATGCGGATCCGCTGCTTGCCGCGCGCACGCCTGTAAACCGCGAGCTTCCACGCGCGGGGGCCGCGTTTCACCGGGCATCCATCGCAAGCGTTTCCGGCGACGAGGAAACCTGGCGGCTTCATTGGCGGAAATTCCTCGATCATTGGACCGGGGCGCCACCGGCGGCCGATGAACCGTAGCCGATCGAGTTATGTGATATTCGGCGATCTCCCCGACAAGTTCGTCATCCTGTCGTCATTCGGAAGTCCCATGGGAAAATCCACGCCGCTTTTTTCTCGAATCTTCGGTTGGGCGGGTCACAAAGCCCTGCACGCAAGGCATGCCCGAAGTTCTCCAGACCGATGATTTCCTCACCCGTTCGGCGGAATGGCCGGTGATCGATGTGCGCGCGCCCGTGGAGTTCGCGCTCGGCCACATCCCCGGCGCGGTGAACGTGCCGTTGTTCGACGATGACGAGCGCGCGCAGGTGGGCACCACCTACAAGCGGGCGGGCCGCGGAGAGGCGGTGATGACCGGCTTGCGATTCATCGGCAGGCGGCTCGATTCCTTTGGCAGGGAACTGCTCTCGCATGCCGGGCCGGCGGGAAACCGCGCGCTGGTCCACTGCTGGCGCGGCGGGATGCGAAGCGCGAGCGTGGCATGGCTGATGGAAACGCTCGGCTGCCGCGTCGCCACGCTCGATGGTGGCTACAAGGCATTCCGCAACCGGGTGCTGGAATACCTCGATCAACCACGGCGCATTCATGTGATCGCCGGCCTCACCGGCAGCGGCAAAACCGAGGTGCTCCACGAACTGGCAAAACTCGGCGCGCGGACGATCGACCTCGAGGCGATCGCCCGCCACAAGGGCAGCGCGTTCGGCGCCCTCGGGCAGGAACCGCAGCCGACGCAGCAGCAGTTCGAGAACGAACTCGCACTCGCCTGGCGGGCAACCCCGTCCGGGATCCCGCTGTGGCTGGAGGACGAAAGCCGGTCGATCGGCAAGGTCGGCCTGCCGACGGCGGTCTGGCGGGGGAAACAAGCCGGGGTTTTCCATTTCATCGACGTGCCTGCCGAAGACCGCGTGCAATATCTTTGCAAGGGTTATGCCGGACATCCGCGCGAAGTGCTGGCCGCGCGCATCGATTCGATCCGCAAGCGCCTTGGCGGCAACCGGGTGAAGGAGGCGGTGGACGCGCTCGACGCCGGCGACCCGTCCGCCGCGTGCCGCATCCTGCTCGCCTACTACGACAAGGCCTACCGCCATTGCCTCGAAAACGCCGTGCCCGCTTCGCTGCAGGTCCATCGCTTCGACAGCCTTGACCCGGCACGGATCGCATCGACGCTGGCCGCCAAAATGCATAACTCCCATTCCACGCCATGACCACCCCGATCCAACTCACCCGCTTCAGCTCCGGCGCGGGCTGCGGCTGCAAGATTTCGCCGCAGGTGCTGGACCGCATCCTCGCCACCGCGGGCGAGGCGGCCAAGAGCCCGCAATTGCTCGTCGGCAACGACCACCGCGACGACGCCGCGGCCTACATGCTGGACGACGGCGAAAACGTCCTGCTCGCCACCACCGATTTTTTCATGCCCATCGTCGATGATCCGGACCAGTTCGGCCGGATCGCCGCGGCCAATGCGATCAGCGACATCTATGCCATGGGCGGTCGGCCCCTGCTCGCGCTCGCGGTGCTCGGCTGGCCGTTGGAAAAACTGCCCGCGGAAGTCGCCGGCGAGGTACTCGGCGGCGCGCGGGCGGTTTGTGCCGAGGCCGGCATCGCGCTTGCCGGCGGTCACAGCATCGACAGCGAGGAGCCGATCTTCGGCCTCGCCGTCAACGGCCTCGTCGCCCGCTCGCGCCTCAAGACCAATGCCGGCGCGCGGCCCGGCGACCTGCTTTTCCTCAGCAAGCCGCTCGGCGTCGGCCTGCTCGCCACCGCCGAAAAACGCGGAACCCTGCGCGATCGGGACCGCGGACTCGCCGCGGCATCCATGATGCGGCTCAACAAAATCGGCGCGCACCTCGCGGAAATCGAAGGCGTGCACGCTCTAACAGACGTCACCGGCTTTGGCCTGCTCGGCCACCTGCGCGAAATGTGCGCGGCCAGCGCGGTGAACGCACGCGTCGATTTCCCAGCCGTTCCGCTCATCGGCGATCTCGCGCACTACATCGCGGCCGGCGCCATCCCCGGCGGCACGCGCCGCAACTGGGCCAGCTATGGCGATTTCATCGATTGCCCGGACGAGACGCGACGCACCATTCTCTGCGACCCGCAGACCAGCGGCGGACTGCTCGCCGCGGTCGATCCCTCGCACGCCGATGATGTGGCAGCCTTGTTCGAAGCGCATGGCCTCGGCGGGTTCGCGCGCCCGATCGGTGAAATCACGGCGATGCGCGAGGGTGCCCCGCTGGTCCGCGTGGCATGAGCCGCGTGATGCCGTGGTGACATTTTCGTCTCACACTCTTGCTCTCGCCATTCGTTAGGTTGGTGAAAAAAGGGGGTGTCCTGAGTCCGGCCGGATGTGGTGCGGACCAGGCATCCACCCCCACCTAACCATGACCACCCGATTCGCCATACTCACTACTGCCCTCGCGGCGTTCACCGCTTCGGCCCAAGGGCTGGAGTTCACCAAGCTGTCCACCGTCCGCCCGGCCGGCCCGGTCGAGGACCTGTTCGACGCGTCCGCCGCCGAAATCGTGAAATTCGACGCACGCTCCAAGCGCATGTTCGTCGTCAACGGCAAGGACGACGCCATAGACATCTTCGACGCCTCCAACCCCGCCGCGCCGGTCTTCGTCAAATCCGTGGACCTCACCGCCATCGGCAATCCGAACAGCGTGGCGGTCAATCCGCGCCGCAACTCCGATGAAGTCGCCGTCGCGGTGGGCGCTCCCTCCAAGACGGAACGCGGCCATGTCGTTTTCATGGACACCGATGGCAACATCCAGGACAGCGTCGAGGTCGGCTACCTGCCCGACATGCTGACCTACGACTCCGACGGCCGCATGGTCGTGGTGGCCAACGAAGGCGAGCCCACCGAAGACTATTCCTTCGATCCCGAAGGCTCGGTATCCATCATCCGCCTCGCCGGCCGCAACCGCCTCCACACCGAAGTCACCCTCGGCCACCTCACCGCGGAAGATGTGGAAGGTGTCCGCATCACCGGCCCCGAAGGCACCACCATCGCACAGGACCTCGAGCCCGAGTTCGTCGCCATCGAGGGCCGCCACGCCTTCGTCACCTGCCAGGAAAACAACGCGGTGCTCAAGATCGACCTCCTGCGTGCGAGCGTTGCCGACGTCCTGCCGCTCGGCACCATCGACCACAGCCTGCTCGGCAGCGCGCTCGACGTTTCCGACCGCGACGACATGATCCGGATCGCCAACTGGCCGGTGCATGGCATGTTCATGCCGGACAGCATCGCCGCCTACACCGCCGGCAACGGCCGCGAGCGCATGACCTATTTCGTCACCGCAAACGAGGGCGACGCCCGCGAGTGGGGCGACTATGTCGATGAAGACCGCGTCAAGGACCTCGATCTCGATCCCAGCGCCTTCCCGCTCGGCGACGTGCTCAAGGAGGACGAAAACCTCGGCCGCCTCACCGTCACCAATGTCAACGGCGACATCGATGGCGACGGCGATTTCGACCAGCTCTTCAGCTACGGCACGCGTTCGTTCTCGATCTTCGATGAAAACGGCAACCTGGTCTTCGACAGCGGCGAAACGATCGAAACCTACCTCGCCGCGAATTATCCCGACGACTTCAACTGCGCCCACGACGAAAACGGCAGCTTCGACAGCCGCTCGGACGCCAAGGGCGCGGAGCCCGAGGCCATCGAACTCGGCACGATCGACGGCCGCACCTACGCCTTCGTCGGACTGGAGCGCTTCAGCGCCATCGCCGTGTTCGACATCACCGATCCGCGGGCCGTCTCGATGGCCGGCTTCGCCATCAACCGCGACTTCAGCGTGGAGTTCGACGAGGACAACCTCGCCAACTTCGCCGCCGCCGGCGACCTCGGACCGGAAGGCATCGATTTCGTCCCGGCCGCCGACAGCCCGAACGGCGAGAACCTGCTGATCGTCGCCAACGAGGTCAGCGGCACCACCACGATCTATCAGATCGACCCGGCCGTAGCCCCCTGACGCCCGGTCGCTCCAGCCATGACATGCCGAGGCCGGTCGCCCCACGGGGCGGCCGGCCTCCTTTTTTGCCAAGCCCGCATGGGGCTTCCCGCCTGATTTTCAGCATGCTGGGCATCGGTCGCCGCACATTTTCCCTTGTCACATTTTTTGAAACAAGAAACCTCCCCGGCGTCGCTACGCGCGCACAAACCCATTTCCAACCCGCCACCCACTCCATGATCGAAGTCGAAAACCTGACCAAGCAGTTCGGATCCAAACGCGCCGTGGACGATCTCACGTTCACCGTGAAAAAGGGCGAAGTCCTCGGATTCCTCGGGCCCAACGGTGCCGGCAAGTCCACCACCATGCGCATGATCACCGGTTTCATCCCGCCCACCTCTGGCGACGCCAAGGTCTGCGGCATCTCGGTGATCGACGACCCGGCGCACGCGAAGACCAGGATCGGCTACCTGCCCGAATCCGCGCCGCTCTATCACGACATGACGGTCACCGGTTTCCTGAAATTCTGCGCCAGCGTCCGCGGCCTCTCCGGCAGCGTGAAAAAAGACGCCGTCGAGCGCGCCATCGAAACCTGCTTCCTCGGCAGTGTCGCGCGCCAGTCGATCGACACGCTCTCCAAGGGCTACCGCCACCGCACCGGTCTCGCCCAGGCGTTGTTGCACGACCCCGAGGTGCTGATTCTCGACGAGCCCACCGACGGCCTCGACCCCAACCAGAAACACGAGGTCCGCCAGCTCATCAAGCGTCTCGGCCAGGAAAAGGCGATCCTGTTCTCCACCCACATCCTGGAGGAAGTGGAAGCCGCCTGCACCCGCGCCGTCATTGTGGACCGCGGCAAGATCGTCGCCGACGGCACGCCCGAGGGACTCATCGAGCAATCCGGCACCGGTTCGCTCACCGACCTCTTCCGCAACCTCACCACCCGCGACACCGAAGAAGCGGCGGCCTAAAAATAAAAGCTGAAAACTGAAATGCTGAAACGCTGAGATTATCGTTCCGGCATTCCCATTTCAGATTTTCAGCATTTCAGAATCCCAGCATTTACCACCATGACTTCCGCCACCATCTACAAACGCGAACTCAGCAGCTACTTCGCCCAGCCCACGGCCTATGCCATCATTGTCATCTTCCTGGCATTGTCGATGGGCCTGACCTTCAGCTTCGGCAACTTCATGCGCGTCGGCGACGCCTCGCTCGAATGGACCTTCTTCTTCTGGCACCCGTGGATCTTCATGCTGCTGGCACCCGCCGTCGGCATGAAACTGTGGGCCGACGAGCACCGCACCGGCACCATCGAGCTGTTGGGCACCTTCCCGGTCTCCACCTGGAGCGCCATCATCGGGAAATTCCTCGCCGCCGCCACCGTCTGGCTCGCCGCGCTGCTCCTCACGTTTCCGATCGTCATCACCGTCAACTACCTCGGCGATCCCGACAACGGGGCCATCGTCTCGGGTTACATCGGCAGCTTCCTCGTCTGCTGCACCTTCCTCGCCATCACCATGCTGGTTTCCGCCTGCACCCGCGACCAGGTCGTGTGCCTGATCGTTTCCGTGGCCATCTGCGTGACCATGGTGCTGTGCGGCTATGACGATTTCACCCGCGAACTCGGCAAGGCCGCCTCGCCGGCCGTGGTCGAGGCCGTCACCGCGCTCGGCGTCTGGGAGCACTTCCGCTCGCTCATCCGCGGCATGTTCCGCCTCCAGGACTTCGTCTGGTTCGCCTCCTTCATCCTGGTCTGCCTGCTCGGCACCAGCGCCATCCTCTCCGCCAAACGCGCCTGACCGCTTTCAGCATTTCAGAATTTCAGCCTTTCAGCATTTACCCATGAAAATCACCCATCCCGTCACCCGTTCGGCATTCGGAATCGCGGCGCTGGCCGCCATCGCCATCCTCGCCAACTGGCTGGTCTCGCTCACCCCCATCGGCAACCGCGGCGTCGATTTCACCGAAAACAAAATCCACACGCTCTCCGACGGCACCAAGTCCATCCTGGGCGAACTCGACACTCCCGTCGTGATTCGCTACTACGCCTCCCGTAGCAGCGACTACATGCCCGAGGAGATGAAAATCCACATGCGCCGCGTGGACGACATGCTCAAGGAATACGCCGCGATGTCCGACGGCAAACTGCGCGTCGAGAACCTCGATCCCGAGCCCGACACCGACGCCGAGGACTCCGCCAACCTCGACGGCATCAGCGGCCAGCGCAGCAACGACCAGAACCTCTACTTCGGCCTCGCCGTCTCCTGCCTGGACAAGACCAGCGTCATTCCCTTCATCGACCCGCGCGACGAGACGATGCTGGAATATCATCTCTCCAAG
>DATISV010000533.1:0-2081 GCA_035468505.1 Luteolibacter sp.
CGACGGATGGAGGTCGATGAGGTTCGGCATCGACTTGTGCAGGCCGAGCGCGGCCAGCAGCAGCGCCTGGCTCACGAACACCGCGCCGTGCGCCTGGGAGAAGTAGAGGTTGTGGGAGGTCTTGTCCAAGGACGGGTCGAGTTCGTCGAGGCGCGCGAGCGGATGGAGAATCACGGCGCTTTTCCTGATCGGGCTCTCGGAGTTGATCTTGAAGCGGCTGTCGAGCTTCTTGTAGGAATCGCCGAGGAAGGCGATGGAGTTCATATAAATCACGTCGAGTTCCGGCAGGTGCTCGCGAACGTCGTTGGAGACCTCGTAATCGATGCCGCAGGCGCTGAGTTTTTCGGTGACCTCCTCGCCGAAGGGGTCGGCCATTTCGGAGATCACGGTGACCTTGCGGATGTGGTCCTTGAACAGAAGCGACATCAGCAGGAACGACTTTACCGCGCGCATCGAGCCCGGGGTGCCGAGGATTCCCAGGTTGAGGCGCTTGGCACCGGGCGCGGGCGGGGCGGCGAAGCTCGGACGCCATTTGAGCAGGGCGAACCAGTCGGCCAGCGCCTGGGTCGGGTGCTCGCCGGAGCCATTGCCGGCATTGACGAGCGGGATGCGCAGGTTTTCCAGAATCTGCTCGGGAGCAGTGGTCTCGGTGTGGCGCATGATGACAAGATCGGCGTAGGCGTTGAACATCTCGCCGATGTCCGCGAGCGACTCGCCCTTGGCTTGGCCGGTGGTGCCGCCGTCGGCGATCGAGATCACCTTGCCGTCGAGCCGCAGGATCGCACTCTCGAAGCTGGTGCGCGTGCGGGTGGAGGCTTCGAAAAACGCGGTGACCACGATCTTGCCGTCCAGCGGGTGATACGGCCAAATCTCGATCTTTTCGAGGATGGCGGCGAGCTTGCACAACTCGACGACCTCCTCGAATGTGAACTGGCCGGCCTCGATCACGTTGCGGCCGCGCAGGCGTTCGAGCGTTTCGAGGTTCACCGGGTTGTCGATGAACAGATTCGACGGTTCCGGCCGGATAGCCTCGGAGCCCTCCGGTGGATCGATGTTCGGGCTGATGCGGTTTTCCTGGATTTCTTCGGGTTCCATGAGTGTGGGGGTGAATGAAATGATATGATATGTGCTTGTTACCAAAGCTTTCCCTTGAGCCAATCGATGGCCAGCAGGACGAGCAGCACGAGCGCGCCGCCCGCGGTCCATGCAAGGGCGAGGTAAACGAGACCTTGGATGAACTCCGGTGAAAACATCATGACACGGGCTTGGCTTGGGTTGCGACGGCGGGGAAATCCGCGGGCGTGATCCACCGCGCGGCGATCGTGAAGCCCATCGAGACGGCGGTGCCGACGAGAGAGGCGGAGAACCAGCCGATCTGGAAATAGGCCACTAATCCGAGCGCGGAACCGGCAACGATGCCGGCGATGACCAGGCGCCGGTTCACCCCGCGCCAGAACAGGCCGGCGATGATCGGCCAGATCAGGCTGCCCACCAGCGGGCCGGAAATGAACAAGGCGTTGACGATCGGCCAATGCGGCAATGCCAGCAGCCAGGCCACGCCGCCGACGGTCAGGATCGCAATCACGGCGGTGCGCCGGAAACCGTTATCTTCCCCCGCCCGCTGCGGTTTTTCCCCGTGGAAATCGCGGATGAGCAGATCGGAAGTGGCGGCGAGCAGCGAATCGATGGACGACGCCATCGAGCAGAACAGCACCACCAGAATCAGGACGCCCGCGGCGGCACCGAGGCCGGATTGCGCCATCACGGTGGAGGCGACCAACGGGCCGGTCTGGTTGAGTTCCGGCACGTTGATCCCCATCGGTCCGGCGGCGAGCGCGATGAATCCGGCGGCGAGCGGGATCGGGAACCACAGCACGCCCGCGAGCAGGAAGGCCTTGGGCGCGACGTCGCCACGCATCGCGAAAGCGCGCGACCACCAGACGTTGTTGTGAAACACCTCGCCGAAGCCGAACAACAGGTTGTTGAACACCGCCAGCAGCGCCGCCGGCATCACGATCATGATCAGCGACGGCTGGTGTGTCGCGAGATGCTGATAGGCCGTATCGAAATCGATTCGCACC
>DATISV010000534.1:0-1943 GCA_035468505.1 Luteolibacter sp.
CGACTGATTGGCGCGCCGCCCGGATACGTCGGCTACGAGGAAGGCGGCCAGCTTTCCGAAACCGTCCGCCGCAAGCCGTATTGCGTGGTGCTTTTCGACGAGATCGAGAAAGCCCACCACGACGTCTTCAACGTCCTGCTGCAAGTGCTCGACGACGGCCGCATCACCGACGGCCAGGGCCGCACCGTGGATTTCCGCAACACGGTGATTATATTGACTTCCAACATCGGCTCGCAGTTCATCCTCGGCGAGGACAACGCCGAGCAGCGCGAGGCCAAGGTGACCGACGCCCTGCGCGCACACTTCCGGCCCGAGTTCCTCAACCGCATTGACGAAATCATCATCTTCGACCGCCTTGATCGTGGCGAACTCACCACCATCGTCGATCTCCAGCTCGACCGCGTCCGCAAGCGCCTCGCCAAACAGGGACTCGCGCTCGCGCTAACAGAATCCGCGAAGGAGTTCATCGGCAACCAGGGCTACGACCCGGTTTACGGGGCGCGTCCTCTCAAGCGCGCCATCCAGCACCTCCTGCTGGATCCGCTTTCACTCGACGTGCTTGATGGAAAATTCGTGGACGGCGATGTGATCACCGCCGATCTTCAAGATGGGCACATCGTCTTCACGAAGTGAAAGGAGAGCACGGCCATCCTGGCCGCATGGTGCTTGAAGATGCGGGCGGGACGCCCACGCTCCCCTGTATTTCACTTCGCCTGTTGGATCGCCTCGCAGACGGCGGGGAAGATCTGGCGCTTGCGGCTGACCACGCCGGGTGCGTGGAAGAGGTTTTCGTCGCGGCGCTCGAAGGGCAGCTTGGCGAGCACGCCTTCCGGGCCGATGGCGAGGATCATGCTGTGGAGCAGGGCGACATCGGTGACGGCGAGCAGCGTGACATCGTAGCCGCGGGTGGCGTGGAGCGCGCGCACTTCCTTTTCCAATTCCTCGCGGCGGCCGACGAAGCCGTGGAGATCCCGCTCCTCCACCTGTGAGATACTGATGGTGTATCCCTGCTCGGTGAATTCCTTGCGGTCCGCGTTGAGGATTTCGTCCGGCGTGCCGCTGGCGATGAGCGAACCGACGGCGAAAAACTCCTCGCTGAATTGCTTGGGATCGAGTCCGGCGACTCCGGCGAGCCAGCTCAGCATCTCGCGGTCGAGCAGGGTGGTGGTCGGCGAGGTGAGACAGAGCGTGTCCGAGACGATGCCGGCGCACAGGCACATCGCGACGGGCGGCAGCGGCATAAGCCCGCGGTGGAAGAACTTGCGGCCCACCAGCGTGCAGGTCGAGCCGACGGGTTCGTTGAGGTAACGGATCGGTTCGCGCGAGACGAGGTCGCCCGCGACGCGGTGGTGGTCGATCACCTCGGTGACCTCGGCCTCCTCGACACCGTTGACGGCTTGCGCGTATTCGTTGTGATCAACGAGCGCGAGGCGGATGCGGGGCGGATCGACGAGGTCGGACTTGGAAATGACGCCGACCATTTTCCGCGAGCCGGGCTCGATGATCGGGAAGAGGTCCTGATCGGAATTCGGGATATGTTTACGCAGGCGGGAGACCGGTTCGTTGGGGCACACGGTCTGGAAATCGCGCTCCATCACGTGGCACACGGTGCGCGAGCAACGGATCAGCGTGGAGGCGCTGGCGGTGTCCTGGGCGCATCGCAAAAGGACCACGCCCTTTTCGGTGGCGAACCGGCGGATTTCCTCGGTGACGGGGTTTCCGCCGGTGACGAGCAGCGCGCGCGTGCCGGCCTCGATGGCGCAGCGCTGGACGATCGGCCGGTCGCCGCAGATGACGAGAAAACGCCCGATGTTGTCATCGGCGCGGGCCTGCTTGAGGCGTTTCTCCACCGTTTGTTGCGAGGAGGCGCCCACCAGCAGGATCAGGTCCTCTTCCTGGGAGGTGAGTGCGTCGGCGTCGCCTATGTTTTCGGCCTGGAGGGT